>JAOTWT010000491.1 GCA_029862725.1 Acidobacteriota bacterium
ACTGCCGATCCCATGACATTCGTCGAGGGCGGAAAGGACGCGTTTTGGTACAAACGCGAGAAGTAGCGGCCCGCTCACAAGAATTCAGGATTCAGGATTCAGGATTCAGGAGCCAGGCCTGAACGTCAACGGGATGTAGCAGATAAAGGGGATTACCAAAAAACAAGAAGAAGAACCGCCCAAACAACCATAAAGAGGCGCCTGGATAGAGCGCCAACATCTCGTCCGCACCGGCACGCCAGGGCCGTGGGTTTTCCGCATCGGATTCCAGCGGATCTTATAATTGATGAATCGTAAATCGTGAATCGTGAATCGTGAATCGTAAATCGTGAATCGTGAATCGTGAATCGTAAATCGTGAATCGTGAATCGTGAATCGTAAATCGTGAATCGTGAGAGACTCAGACCTCAGGTCTGAAGAATCGCAGCGGATCAACGCAGAATACGGGAAAAATCGCGGATCAGATAATTCTTAATTGATCGTTGATAGATGACATTAATGAACCAATCCACCTCACTATCAAACAATCATTGAACCTTGAACTTTGAACCTTGAACTTTGAACTACAGCTCCGGCCGCGGATCAGTTAATTTATTATTGATTCCTGATAAATGAATTGCGTCCCCGCGTCACACGGCTCCGGCTATCCGTTTTTCCCCTTACCCTTGCCGCCGCCCTTCATTTTCGGTCCTTTGTCGGGCTTCCCGCCTTTTTTGTCGTTATCCTTTTGGGCCGGCGGTTTTCCGTTACCTTTGCCGTTACCCCGGTTGTTGTCCTTGCCCGGTTTTGTGTCGACACCTCGCTTGCCCGGTTTGTCGACTTGTTTATCGGATCCATCTCCGGGCCCATTATCCTTGGCTTTTGATCCCTTTCCGGGCCCATTATCCTTGCCTTTCGATCCCTTATCAGGCCCATTCTTATCCTTGCTCTTTTGATCCTTAAATTTACCACGCTCGTTTTTATAAAAAATGAGCTGTTCGCGGGTTGGATTGACCAGTCTCGCATGAACACGCCTGTAGGACCTGCCCGGATAACGTGATTTGATCTTGATCTTTCCGAACGGCGTCGTGATCTTGGTCATCGCCGGATTGACCTGGTATTTGTAGACCCGGTTTCGATAGACAGGCGTACCGATCACGCGGTACGTGCGATAGTAATCCGGATAATTATCGTAATAGTACGGCGAACGATAATAATTATCGCGGCTGCCGAAAGCCCAACTCGCGATCTTAAGAGTCTTATCCAGCCAGTTTCCCTGGTAGCCGTAATTGTTGCCGTAGATCTGATCGTTGCCCTGAACATAGAAAGTCGCCCCGCTCCGGTCCGGCCGGTCGCGTCCGAGGATGATGGAGGCGATTTCCTGTACGTCATCCGGCCCAAAACGGCTCAAAAGCGTAAACCCGCGCTGGTCGTCGGCGCGGTCCTCGAATTCTTCGACGCTTACATAATCGACAAACCCGTCGCCGTTCAGATCGAGATTGTTGATACCTTCATTCTTGTTGAGCAGTCTTTCAAATTCGGCCCCGTCTTCGGCTTCATCTAAAAGGCTGCCGACGGCGAGCAGATCGAAATTGTCCTTCGCCAGGTCACCTTCAGCCTCACCATCATAAACATCCTTCACGCTTTCGGACGAAGAATCATTCGTTCTTGGCAGTTCCGCTATCGCATCGGTATCGCAGGCTATAAAAAACAACGAGCTCAATAACAAAACGCTAACTTTGTACACATTCATCGATATTTCTCCTTATTCCAGTATCCGGCAAAAGGTTTCTAATGCGAATATTATACACCAGGGTCATAACCGCATGCGATACCGAACGGCATTGCAACGGGGTCACAGGGGTTTCAAACCGGGAAACCAGCGCGCAACGACTCACCTCTGAACGGATAATTGATAAACGAAATCGTCCCCGTCTATTCAACCGCAATATTGTCCACCCGTTGAAGCAGTTCATTGAGCCGCGGGTCATCGCGGATGGGATCGAGGTCGGGATCGTTCTCAACCCAGGCTCGGGACAGGCTGGATCGTACGACCGCGGCCTCGAGGCATTCGATCGCCTCATCGAACATTCCCAACGAGACGTAAGTGCAGGCCGAATTGTATTGAATAATTGCCTCGTCCGGGTCGATTGCCAGTGCGCGTTCGACCCATTCCACCGCGCGCTCCGGTTCGCCCATTGTAGCCAAAACAGTAGATCCCATGGTCAGCGCCCGTGTATCGTCGGGCTGGGCCTTGACGCGCCGGAACACGGCTTCGATGCACTCGAGATTGGCTTTTCGTCCGCTTTCCTCATCTCCCAGTTTCCTGTAACACATACCCATGAGATACCAGGAATCGTATGACTCCGGAACGAGAGCGCAGGCGTCGCGGAAGTGTTTTGCCGCTTCTTTCATCTGCCCGGTTGAGAAACAGACACGCCCGAAAAAGAAATGCGGTTCGTAAATGCTGGGATCCAGTTCAATCGCTCTTCTGAGACAATTCTCGGCCCCCTCGTAGTCGCGTTTGACGAAAAGCGCGAGACCGCGGGAACTGTTGGCATCTGCGAGGTCCGGTTCCAGTTCCAGGGCTTTTTTGCTCGCCTTATCGGCGGCGATGACCGCGTCTTCACCCTTCCCAAAATAAAGGTTGAGAAATGAATGGCAGTCCGCAATACCGGCGTAGGCACGCGCGTAGTCCGGCGACGTCTCGATCGCTTGCGTAAATATCTGGATCGCAACCTCAAAAGATTTACGGCGATGCAGGTGGAAGTATTGCCGTCCCTGCAGGTAAAGCTCGTAGGCTTCGGACTGTGCCGGAGTCAGAACC
>JAOTWT010000040.1 GCA_029862725.1 Acidobacteriota bacterium
TTTGTCAATAAGGATCTTAGTTCACTCTTTGAATGCCATTTCCCGCGCGACATCACACCTGAAATGTTCTTGGTAGCGGCGATGTTTTCGAGCGGGTTTCCGTCCAGAAGCGCCAAATCCGCGATCATTCCAGCCTTTATTGTCCCAAACCGCTTTTCCGCCCCAAGAAACAGCGCCCCGTTTACAGTCGCGGTCTTTAGTGCTTCATACGGACTAAGCCCGGCGTTTACAAGGTTTCTCAACTCCTCGTGGAGTGCAAAACCGTGTACCATTCCCGGATTCGGAGCGTCCGTGCCTGCCAGGATCGGAACGCCCGATTCAAACAACGCTCTCGTGAGCTTTACCTGAAAGTCGTAAAAATCCAGACTGTTCTCCTTTTGGTGATCTGAAGCGGATTCTTTCGCAAACGACTTCCACCAGTCCATGATATCGGGATCGACAAACTTCATCTCGGGATTATCCAGCATTCCTGCAAACTTTGCCTGCCTGTTCAGCTTGAATATCTCCTGTACGGCAAGCGTCGGGCACACCCATATCTTCGCCTGACTTATGATCGAGACGGCCCCCTGTATTTTTTTCTCATCCAGTGGAAACCCGATATGGGAATAGACAATCTGTTCCGCGTGATCGATAGACGACTGGCCCTTCTCCGCCGCTCCTTTCAAGCCCACCGACGTCGGGATGTGACCGACAACCCGTATGTCCTGAACCTTTGCCTCCGCGAGGATCGCATCGTACACATCTTTTGATAATCCGTCGTAGACCTTTATAAAGTCATACCCGGCGGCCTTCTGGCTCCTGACAATTTTTCGCGCATCATCTGCCGATGCGGGCACCGCTTTAATTTTCCATCTCGTCTCGGGCACCGTGATCAGAGGTCCCGCTGTATAAACCCTCGGGCCGTCCAGTTTGCCTTGATCGAGCTTCTTCCTGATTTCGAGGTGTGTCGAATCCCCGTTCAGATTTCTGATGGTCGTGACGCCGTTCGCGAGATAAAGGGGCAGGTGCTTTTCTTCAAAATGCACATGCATATCTATCAGACCCGGGATCAGGAATTTGTCTTTGCCATCGATTATTTTTGCTGATTTCGGTATCGAGAATGCGGCTGTAGGCCCGATCGCGATTATCTTTTCGCCCTCGATCAGAACGGTCCGATTCCGCAGCAGTATTTCCGAATCCATCGGAATTACGTTTACGTTTACGATCGCCGTCATTCTGACGCCCGGGCCCCTGGCCAGGCTTGCGGAGTTCAAGCCGGCGATTAATATCAAAAGCAAAAAAGTCGTTCGGCTTCTCATATTCGGTGTCCTTCCGTGCCTCGCGTTTCTTTTGTTGAATTTCGCTACTGGTTTGGCGGAGGCTGGCAAATCTTGTGGTTACGCCTACCCAAATAACACTGTCGACTGATTCTTTGTGACAATTTGTTGTTGTTGAAGCAATCAGCGTTTCGCGTTGAGTCGAATGGTTCGATCCGGAATGTGTTGTGAGATCCGTGTTCCGGAAGTATCTGATGCTAACAATATGTATTGATTCTACTGGTGTAGCGAAACGGGATCGAACACCTCATGACTGTCTTCTTATCAAATGATCGGAAGCATTTCTTCGGGCGGGACGGAACGTCAAACCTCTGCAAGAATCTCTTGCATGCACGTTCTCGAACAAAGCGGCACAATCGACCGTCGCAAAAAGCCAGATTACATAACGGAACCGGTAGATGGCCCATTAATTCTCGGATCAGGAAGTGAATGATATGAAAAAGACAATTTTGCTGGCAGCCTTTGTAAATTTCGTGCTCATCGTTCCGAACGCGTTTGGAACCCCCTCTATCGCGAATGCCGGGCCGGAAGCTCGGAAGATAACGATAAGCGGCTCTCTGAAACGAACGGTGGAACCGGGCGGTTGGCTGATCGTATCAGGCAAGAAGAAATTTTTGATTTTGAACGCGGGGCGGTTTGCCCGCAAATCCTGGTTTGTTGCCGGCGCCAAAGTTGAGGCCAGCGGCAGCCTAAGAAATCAACCAACTTTCTTTATGGAAGGCCAACCCTTTCAAGTCGATAAACTAACCCCGCGATGCACTCAAAGCAATCTCAATACCCCGGCTGCCGTTACTTCCGATAGTTGATAATTGGTATCTGACGCGCTGTCGCGAAACGGGATCGGATCCCTAACCGTTTGAATGTCACCGTCGCAATGCGACGATTTTGCCTTCAAGATGCTGAAAACAAATTTCGCCGGCCAGCGTCAATACCTCCCGCCCGAAGACCGGGTCCACCCAATCCTGAAGAGTTTTGTTAATTCGCAGTTGTATAAGATCCGATAATTCTGTTCCTTTTTTATATCAAAGGACTCAATCGCGAAAATAAATGTGAATATTCCTTTCTTTAGTAGTATCGTTTTCATAATCCCATAGATGTTTACTTCTGGTTGGCTGTGCGTATCCAGCCCTGTACTGCGCGTTAGTGACACCCGTATGTAGTTGGTTTTTCAGCTTTGTCGGACACCCGTATTTTGTTTAGCGGTGACTGGTAAATCCTAAATTTAATGATGAAGAATAGAATGAAGAGAACAACAATATTGACGGCATTGATGATGCCTGGAGCGAGTATATGAATGAAGAAAAAAGACTCGGGTATCTGAAGATCTCGCTCTACCTGTTTGGCGCCATATTTATTGTCGGCGTTCCCGCGATGATGATGTTTATTTGGCCTTCGGGCTGGAGCTGGACACCGTCACAGCCGGAGTACGAACAGATGATAATGGGCGTTTACATAACCCTGGGAGTTTTTCTGGTCCGTGCCGCAAAAGACCCATTGGCAAATAAAAGCTTGATCTGGTTCACGATCTGGTCGAGCATCGTCCACGCCGGAATCATGCTTGTTCAGGCCTTGATGGATGAAACGGAGCGTGCGAATTTGCTGGGGGACATTCCGGCGCTGTTTCTTGTCGCTTTTGTCCTTTGGTACCTGATGCCCAAAAAAGCGGAAGCCGCGTAATTTACGGCCGATAAGGGAAGCTTCGGTGCGAAATCGCTGGATCGAGGCTCGTACCGGACCGAGTTTCTTGAGACGCCCAACGCTTTGCAGATGCGCCTCTCGGAATAACCACACTTTCTCCTTGATGTAGGCAATGCAAAGACGCCTCTTCGCAGGGCTCAGTATTTTCCCTCGGCGGCCTCCTTCAGTATCAGTTTGTCTACGGTCAGATCGGCGACGGCACGCTTCAGACGGGCGTTCTCGGCTTCGAGATCCTTCAGCCTCCTGCCTGTTTGATCCGCATACCTCCGTAAGCCTTCCGCCAGCGGTAGTATGTCTGGTCAGTGACACCAAGGACCTTTCAGACCTCACGGACAGTCATCCCCTGTCCAGCAAGAACGTCTGCTTCCCTTAGCTTGTGGATGATCGCTTCCGCGTTATATCTTTTCTCTGGCATGTTCCAGATCTATTTATAATGTGGCTTTTTACCACTTCAGATCCGGACCAGAAAACCCAGCGAGGGTTCACAGTTTTAGACAAGCGAGGTCATTCTTACGAAATGTAGAGTGAAATTTTGACTTATGAAGATTAAAAACCTACTTATAATCGCAATAGCAACGTGCATATCTACAAGTATTCTTGTTTTAGGGTCAAGCGCAAATCCCGTTTTAGTGACAAAGCACTCTCAAGAAAGAAAAGTTGATCCTCTTGATAAAAAGATCATTCCGATTATTGACACCGAAATTGGCAGTATCTTAGGCGGTGCGGCTGTTACACCAACAGCTTTTTATCTGGTCGGTGCTAAAGAAACTTACGAATATATCAAAGACAAAACGGACCGGATAACTCTTAATTCATTTGCACCCGTGGCGAATTATGAAGACAAACTGAAGATCACAGGATTCTCAAAAGCCGGAGAAAATTGCGAGAATTTTTATGGAGTTGCTTTGGATAAGCCGATCAAGGGGATCTTGATCGGGACAAGCGGCAACTGGCAGCCGGATTATCCGAAGCCGCAGGATTTGTGGAAAAAACAAGCGGGCAAATACTGGCAAAATCAAACGTACAAAAAAGTCACAGCCGATTTTCTAAAAACCAAAGGAATAGGAAATCCCAAGGTCCAAATAATTGAAGCTAAAAAAATAGACTTCGATGGGGACGGAACAGATGAGGTGATCATCAACGCCGCTTACTTCAAAAACAAAACCAACCCTTTTGAACTAAATCCGGGCGATTATCATGTCGTTTTTGTCAGAAAAATTGTCAACGGAAAAGTGAAAGACATACTCATTGAAGGACAATTCGCCAACGGTAAAGATGTTGGAGCGGTAATGGAACACGACATATACGCCATTCTGGACCTCGAAGGCGACGGCAGAAAGGAAATCATATTGCATTCGAAAGTTCCCGAAGGACGCTGGTCAAAAGTCTTCCACATCGAAGGAAACGGATTCGTCGAAGTTTTGCGCACAGGATGCAGTGCTTAGGGCGTTTTTTATGTTTCAAGGAGATGCCAGGTCGATATTTTCGATCTGGCATAGGCGGGATAGCGCTTTCCGAGGTCAACCTGGCCACGTACAGTATGATTCGATGACCGGTAACATATTTTCTCCGCGAACGTTGGGGTATGCCCACACGATAAAAGAAAAACGGCAACTCCGAGAGTCGCACTAAGTTATTGATTTTATTGGTGTTTAAGAGAGCGGATCGGATACATCATGACTGCCCCCTCGACGGAGCCGGATTGCCCTTGGCAGGAAGGACAACGATTGGGGGCTCTACTTTGTAAAGTTTAAGTTGCTTAAACCCAACCAATCACCTAATACAGTGAATTCAAATACGAAATAATTCGCACGGGAGGGTGTTAAAAACTCACACTATCTTCTTCTTTAAGTCATTACGCCTGCGGTAAACCCAATAGTAGCCATACCAATATCCAAATAGCCTTGCCCGCAATCAGGAACGATTATTGCCTTAAATCATATTGATCAAAGTAGCAGGTACGCTGCGTGTCGTGCGAATAATTGGAGAATGCTTAAAAGCATCTTAACGCATGTAAGACTTCGATTGTCCGGTATTTTGGAACCGGTTGATATGGAATAGAGGCATTTGATAAACATGGCACCGTCGGTCGCAACCGGCCGGCAAATACGGAGCCTGATTAATTTGCTTCTCTGGTTACCCATGGTTTTTCACTTGATGAAATCTGAGGCGCGAACTCAAATTTTCTGGGGGACGATTCTTGGTGATGTAAATTTAGGTTAAGTCCCAAAACACATTCTCGGAACCAGATATTTTCAAATACACAAAAGATGTCATTGATAGGAGTTAATTAATGAGTGAAAAAATGAAAATCTTAATCGCCTACGATGGTTCGGAATGTGCGGATAATGCCATTCATGACCTGCCTCGGGCGGGGCTTCCCCGCGAAGCCGAGGCGTTAATTCTCGATGTGCGGGAAAGATGGCTATCCTATCCTTCAAATTCTGAAACTGTCACAGAATCTTCAGGGGCAAGTGAAGCGGCTGGCGTCAAAACCGCACGCATAAAGGAAGAACCGGAGATTGGTAAACTTGAGGAAGAATCCCCGTTGCTTTTCGAAGCATATGAAAAACTCAGAGCTTATTTTCCCGCCTGGAAGATTGATTGCATGACTGTCCAGGGTTCGCCGGCTTTTGAGCTCATCAGAAATGCCAGGGACTGGGACGCGAATCTCATCGTTGTCGGTTGTAAGGGGATGACGGAAAATAAAGATTTTTCGCTCGGCTCGGTTTCGCAGAAGATTGCTAATGAGTCACATTGCTCGGTACGCATTGTACGTGGACATGCATGGAAAAAAGGGGCGCCGACGAGAATCTTGATTGCTATGGACGGAACAAAACCGTCCCAAATGGCCGTTGAGGAGGTTGCCAGTCGAATGTGGATGATGGGAAGTGAAGTCCGAATTGTCACAGCAAAGGATCCAAGCGAAAGCAATCAAAAATCGATTGAAGAGAAGACGAATATTGATCGCTGGATTAACTCGTTTATCGAAACGGCCAAACAGACTTTGAAACATTCCGCACTTGGCGTTACAGAAGTTGTCGAGGAGGGCGACCCCAAAAGCGTTATTGTCAGAGCCGCGGACGAATGGGGTGCGGACTGTATCTTTATAGGTTCAACCGGCAAGGGAACTTCTCAAGAAAATCCGCTTTTGGGCACCGTTGCTTCGGCGATTGTCGCCCGTGCTCACTGCACCGTCGAAATTGTAAGACCGCAGGGATAGCTGATGGTAAAAATGCTTGATTCCCGCATATCAAAGATCAGTAGAGATACCCTGCACATTCCGAAATTCAACGATGAATTGCCGATTCGCAGTGAATTCTTAAGCATTGAGCAGCTCGAAAGACGTGCCGCGGATTACGCTGCGAACCATTCAGTTTTCACATCAATTCGCGAGGGCCGAAATCTTCTTACCCGACTTGATGAAAATCAGGCTCAGCTTATTGCCGATTACGAAGTTTTGACGGAAGCGGCGGAGGTTGGTGAATCGCTCACTCCCGCCTCCGAATGGTTTGTTGATAATTTTCATGTCGTTGAGGGACAATTCCGCGAAGTTCAACAGGATTTGCCGTTAGGTTTTTACCGTCAACTTCCGAAACTCAAAACGGGAGAATTCGAAAATTACCCGCGTATATTTCATTTGGCGATCGAATTGATATCGCACTCCGATAATAAATTCGAACCGGCGAATCTCGAAGCATTCATAAACGCGTACCAGCGGCATACACCCCTGAAAATGAGCGAATTGTGGGCTTTCCCGATTTCGCTGAGGCTCGGTTTGATTGAAAATCTTCGTCGTTACGCGGATCAGATCGTGAGAGAACGGACCGACCGTGCTGAAGCGGACGATTTTGCAGACCGATTGGTAGCAGCGGAATCGGAAGATTTTTCGCTTGATTATCTGCGGTCCCTTTCAAAAATATTTGATGGCGGGAAAGAAGAAACTCTTATTTCGCCTACTTATCTGGCACAACTCGCCTCCCGTTTCCGCGATGGGAATCGTGTGATGATCTTCGCACTTGAGAAAATCGAAGATGTTCTCCGCGGTGAAGGCGAAACGATTGAGCATCTTACACATCTGGAGCACAATCGACAGGCTGCCGCCCAAGTTTCGGTCGCCAACATTATTACGAGCATGCGTCTCCTCTCGACGCTCGACTGGAAAGATTTTTTCGAAAATGTCAGCCTCGTTGACCGCGTTCTGCGGAACGATCCAGTTGGTGCTTATACGAAAATGGATTTCGCCACACGGGATCATTACCGTCATCAGATCGAACGTATTGCCCGGAAAACAGGTGCCGAAGAGATTGAAATTGCTGAAAGTGCGGTTGAATTCGCCGTCCGAGCAGCTGAAAATCCCGAAAATAAAAATGAGAAAACGAGGCAAATGCATGTCGGATTCTTTTTGAATACCGATGAGGGTTTGGCCAAGCTTGAAGAGAAATTCGGCTACAGGCCTGATTTCAGCGAATTTTCAGCACGGTTGCTTCATCGCTTACCCACACCTTTTTATCTGACAGCAATTGGTCTGTTGACAGCTCTATCTGTAGTTGGTGTTACCTATGCGGAAACAGATTTGGCCGATTATTCGATAATTGTTCTCATTCTCACGGTACTCTTTGCGATCCCGCCGGCGGGGGTATTGGCGATAACGATTGTCAATTGGACGATTACAATTCTGCTAAAACCGCGTCATCTCTCAAAAATGGACTTCAAGGAGGGAATACCAGAAACCGCCCGGACAATGGTTGTCATCCCTACTTTCCTGAACGATGTAACGACCATCGAAACCCTTTTTGAACGCCTTGAAATTTTTTGGCTCGCCAACGTCGATAAACACATTTATTTTGCACTGCTTGGCGACTTGGTGGATGCTGACAGCGAATCGAAGCCTGAAGACAAGATTCTTCGGGAAGCAGCAAGGGATTGCTGTGCGCGATTGAACGAAAAATATAATTCTAAAGACGGCGAGCCGCGGTTTTTGTTTTTTTCACGTCGGCGGAAATGGAATGAGAGCGAAGACCGCTGGATCTGCCGCGAACGTAAGCGTGGAAATCTGCACGACCTTAATCGGCTTCTTCGGGGTGCGACCGATACGGGTTTCGATTTAAGTGAAGACCCGGACTTTTTGTTTCTGCAGACAATCCGTTACGTCATTACGCTCGACGCCGACACACGATTGCCGAGAGATGCGGCACGTAAACTTATCGGCACAATCGAGCATCCTTTGAATCGTCCCGTATTCGATGATGCGAAAGAGCGGGTAACGGTGGGTTACGGCATCTTGCAACCCCGTATCGAAGTCAGTTTAACGAGTGCGGCACGCTCCCGCTTTGCCCGGATTTATTCTGCCGGTAAGGGTTTTGATCCATATACAACTGCCGTTTCAGATGTTTATCAGGATCTGTTTGGAGAAGGCAGTTATGTTGGCAAGGGTTTATATGATGTTGATGCTTTTGAAGCCGCTCTCGACAGGCGGATTCCCGAAAACAAGCTCTTAAGCCACGATCTTTTTGAAGGTCTCTACGCCCGCGTCGCACTTGTGTCCGACATAGTGTTTTACGACGATTATCCTTCAAGCTATTATTCATTCTCGCGACGACTACATCGCTGGACTCGCGGCGATTGGCAGATTATGCGCTGGCTGCTGCCGTTCGTGCCGGATTCAGAAGGTAAAACTCGTCG
Organism: Acidobacteriota bacterium; assembly: GCA_029862725.1. Taxonomy (GTDB): domain Bacteria; phylum Acidobacteriota; class Blastocatellia; order Pyrinomonadales; family Pyrinomonadaceae; genus Aridibacter. The sequence goes on from JAOTWT010000040.1 coordinate 8,700, forward strand.
TAATCATCTGCCGGTAATCGCCCGCTGGAAAATTCTGGAAAACCTGCGTCGCAGTCTGATTGCCATTTCAATCCTGTTCTGGCTCGTTTTTGCATGGACGGTTTTGCCGCTTTCTCCTTTGATTTCAACTCTTTTTGCGGTGATCGCATTGACGGCACCGCTCTATCTGCAAATTGCCGCCGCACCTATCGAAGAACGAACAAACAGTATTTGGCAAAACAGAAAACTTCAATTCATCAATCTCCTGAATGATCTGAAAACCAGCATAGTCCAGCTTTTTCTGCTGTTTGTTTTTTTGGCTCATGAAGCCTTCTCATTGACAGACGCGATTGTTCGGGTTTTCTACCGCAAATTCATTTCCAAAAAACATCTCCTTGAATGGGTAACAGCGGCACGGCGCGATGAAGCGACCCGGAAGGATCTATCGGGCTATTACAGCTTTATGTTTTCCTCGCCACTTTTCGCCTTTCTTATGTTTGCAGGTTTGGCCTATTTTCATCCGCAAAATTTGATCTATGCCGGGCCTTTTTTGCTTCTGTGGCTGTTTGCTCCAGTGGTCGCGTTGTGGATCAGCCGTTTGACCATCGAAAAGGCAACGGTGAGCGAACTTTCTGTTGCAGATGTTCAATGGCTGCGGCTGATTGCAAGGAAAACCTGGCGATTTTTTGAAGAATTTGTCGGCGAGAGCGATCAGTGGCTGCCGCCGGATAACTTTCAGCAGGACCCGATTCCAATAACCGCACACCGAACTTCACCGACAAACATCGGACTCTTGCTTCTTTCGACGCTTTCTGCACGGGATTTCGGTTTCCTGGGAACGCTCGAAACCATTGAACGTCTCGAATTGACTTTTATGACGCTTGAGCGTCTTCCCCGTTTCCGTGGGCATTTCTATAACTGGTATGACACGAAAACCCTTGAACCGCTTGTGCCTCATTATATTTCAACCGTTGACAGCGGAAATCTGGCGGGAAACCTGATAGCGGTTGCCCAGGGAAGTCGTGAGTTTGCCGAATCGCAATTGTTTGACGAAACAACGCAATACGGGCTTCTGGACACGCTTAAATTGCTAAAAACCGAAAGCGGAGCATTGCGAGAAGATTCTCCACTGATCGGGCAATTATCGGACGAAATCAAAATTGCCGAAAAAGCCTTGAAAATTCCGACACCGAATTCACCGGAGGATTGGAAATCTCTGTTTGAAATTCTGAGGAACTGCGGAGAAAATTTTGGCAAAATTATCGGACAAATAAAGAAATCGCACATTTCAGGAAATTTATCGGAAATTGAATTTTGGAAAACCTCTTTCGTTAATTTGACCCACAATTACAGCCGCGATTTAGAAATGCTGACGCCCGCAGATGACACTCCGGAAGCAACTCGTCAGGCAAAAGAAATGGGAGAAAATTTTAAGGCGAGAATCGAAAGTCTCGCCGGATTTTGCCTCCGGCTCGTGGATGAGATGGATTTTGAATTTCTTTATGAAAACGAACGCAAAGTCCTGACTATCGGCTATCGACCTGCCGAAGCTGTCCGGGACAATTCTTTTTACGATCTGCTTGCTTCCGAAGCACGCTTGGCGAGTTTTGTAGCGATCGCAGCGGGCGATGTTGAACAGGAACATTGGTTTCGGCTTGGACGCGGTTTGGTCGGAATAAACGGGAGTCGGGCACTCATTTCGTGGACAGGGACGATGTTCGAGTATTTGATGCCTCTGCTTTTGATGCGTGATTTCAAAAAGACGCTTCTGTCGGAAACCTGCAGGGCGATTGTGGCGCGTCAGATCAAATACGGGAAACAACACAACGTTCCCTGGGGAGTTTCGGAATCGGCATATAATGCCCGCGATCTGAATCTCAATTTCCAATACGGCCCCTTCGGCGTTCCGGGATTGGGGCTAAAACGCGGTTTGGCGGAAGATCTTGTGATATCACCCTATTCAAGCGTTCTGGCCTTAACGCTTGAGCCCTCTGCGGCGATTAAGAATCTTTACCGTTTGGAACAGGAAGGAATGCTCGGCCGGTTCGGATTTTTCGAAGCGGTTGATTACACTAAAGACCGCTTGCCGCCGAATCAGAAGTTTGCCCGTATCGAGTCCTTTATGGCTCACCACCAGGGCATGACGCTCGTCGCAATCAATAATCTCCTGAATGATAAAATCATGGTTCACCGTTTTCATCGTGAACCGATGGTGGAATCCGCCGAACTTCTTCTGCAGGAACGTATTCCGCGTCTAAAATCGGAAGCCAAAAGACCGCGTGCCACGGCCGTTTCCTCGGGACGACGTAAACACGCGCTGGTCGCTCCCCTGCCGCGCCACTATCAATCCGCCGAACAACATTCGCCCGCTATCTGCTTACTCTCGAACGGTAACTGCACAACGATGCTGACAACAGCGGGAAGCGGCTATTCCCGGGTCGGGAATTGCAGTGTGACCCGCTGGCGGGAAGACACAACTTGTGATGATTGGGGGCAGTTTGTTTACTTTCGTGATCTCCGAAGCGGCGCGGTTTGGTCCGGCGGATTGCAGCCGGTTTTGCGTGAACCGCAGAGATATGAGGTTGTCTTCAGCGAAAGCAAGGCCGATTTCGAAAGAAGCGACGCCGGTATTTCAACTAAGACTGAAATTGTTGTCGCAACGGAAGACGATGCAGAACTCCGTCGCATCACGCTTACCAATGAATCAACCCGGACTCGCGAAATTGAGGTTACGAGTTATGGCGAAATTGTGTTGAACCAACAAGCCACAGACCAAGCCCATCCAGCGTTTGCAAATCTGTTCGTCAACACCGAATGGGATGAAGACCGGCATACAATCCTCGCTTGCCGTAGTCCGCGTTCCTCCGAAGATAAAGAGATCTGGGCGGCACAGTCACTTTATCTCGAGCGGGTGGAACTCGATGAAATCAGCTTTGAAACAGACCGTTCTCAATTCGTCGGACGCGGAAGAACGGTGCAAAATCCAATTGCCCTGACTTCCGGGGATGAACTTTCCGGCACGATTGGCGCTACGCTTGATCCGATCTTTGCCTTGCGTACCAGTGTATCCATTTCACCGGGAAAGCCAGTGAGCCTGATTCTTTTGACCGTTTCCGCCGAATCCCGTCAGAAGGCTTTGGAAATTACGGACAAATATCTTCAGCCGGAAAGCTTTGAAAGAACCGAGAAACTCGCCTGGACACGCTCGCAGGTTGAACTTCGCCATCTCGGGGTCTCCGTTGATGAAGCCAATCTTTTTCAGCGACTGGCGGCACATTTGATATATGCCAATCCCATGATGCGTCCGCGTGATAAAGTTTTGCGGCTCAATCGCGGCACACCGCAAACGCTCTGGAAATACGGAATCAGCGGGGATTTGCCGATTATGATCGTTCGCGTCAATGCGGGCAGGGATTTGGAGCGGAATGTGAGCCAGATTCTTCGAGCTCACGAGTATTTGCGTTTGAGAGGACTGGAGTTCGATCTGGTGTTTTTTAATGATCAGCCAACGAGTTATTCTCACGGAATTCGGGAAGACTTGTTAAGCCTGATTCGACGGAGCGCGGCGCATTCGCTGGTTGATAAACGCGGGGGAGTCTTTATTCGACGCTCGGATGAGATGTCGGATGAAGACCGGATAGCCTTGCACACATCGGCGAGGATCTGTCTTGTAACCGAAAGAGGCTCACTTGAAAAACAACTCACACGGTTCGTCAAACACGAGGTTTTCCCGCCGGCTT
>JAOTWT010000492.1 GCA_029862725.1 Acidobacteriota bacterium
TATCGAAACCGCAAAAGACAGATTGTTCCACAAGCGAGAGTTTCAGCACCGCGGTACTTTTTTTCTCATCCATCGTGGCAAAGACCTTCTTTCGGACACGAAATGAGGTCCGTTCGAAATGCGGCTCTTCGACGGCCTCCTCGAATTCAAGCGCCCAGGTTCTTACTGTCTCTTGTTTTACCAACGCCCGTTCCTCATCAGGACCTTCGATTTAATTCATTTTAAAACGACTCTGGTCTTGAGTATTTCAGTATATTCAGTTGGCTTCATAATCCGTAAACAGTGATGACGTCAATTCGCAATTTGCAAATTCAAATGCCTACAAACTTAGTATTTGCGAGACATTGGGTCAAATAATCCCGGCATCCATTTACGCTTGTGCGGTAAACAAAGGGTTTCGATTCTGTTAAGATTTCGGTACTTGAATTGCAACCGAAAGTACGGGAGATGATGAAATTGAAGGGAGCCGCAGATAGACGGTTTGTATGCGCGAGTTAAAGGCGGTTTTTAATAATTCCTGGAAATAAGCGAAATAACAAAGGGTCGGCGCATGGTCCACACACTTTTTTATTAGACAGAAAATCCCTTGCCGCGTCAGCGACGGGCGAGACAAATCATCAGAGATAATGAACTTTTCATTCGACACAAGACTAAACGAGATCGCCGACAAGGTATTCGGCGACAGACGGCTCTCATTCGACGAAGGCATGGCGCTCTTTCAAACCGAGGACCTCAATGCCCTCGGCAAGCTTGCCGATTTCCAGCGCCGCAAAAGACACGGCAGGGACACTTTTTATAACGTCAACCGGCACTTTAATCACACGAATATCTGTGTTGCCGACTGCAAATTCTGCGGGTTTTACCGCCGCGGCCGGGATGAGGACGCATACACGCATTCTGTTCAGGACGCCGTAAAGATCGCCGGAGACGCCGTAAAAGAAGGTGCGACCGAGCTTCACATAGTCGGCGGACTAAATTCAAAACTTCCCTTTGAGTACTACACCGATCTGTTTTCTTCTCTGAAACGCGAGTATCCAAAGCTTCATCTGAAGGCGCTGACGATGGTCGAACTCGATTTTTTTGCGCGTTTCTACAAGATGTCAGATGAAGACGTGATCGAAAAACTAAGGGACGCGGGTATGGATTCGTGTCCCGGGGGCGGCGCCGAGATATTTGCCGAACCGACCCGTTCGCGTATCTGCGATCATAAATGCGACGGCGATCGCTGGCTCGAATTGGCAGGAAAGTGTCATGAAATGGACCTGAAAACGAACGCGACGATGCTTTACGGGCACATCGAAACCACCGAAGACCGTGTGGACCACCTGGTGAGGCTAAGAGATCAGCAGGATAAAACCGGCGGCTTCCAGTGCTTCATCCCCCTGGCCTTTTACCCGCCGGGAACCGCGCTTTCAAACCTGCCCGGCCCCGACGGGATCGACTCGCTGAAGACGATCGCGGTATCGAGGCTGATGCTCGACAACTTTGACCACATCAAGGCCTATTGGGTCATGCTCGGGAAACACCTTGCCCAGACCGCTTTGCATTTCGGTGCCAACGACCTCGACGGCACCATCACCGATGGAGGCGAGCTCACCGAAAGCTACTCGGTCGAGTTTGGTGAGGTGAAAATGTCAAAGGATGAGCTGATCACACTGATCCGGAATGCCGGGTTCGAAGCCGTCGAGCGCGACACCGTCTATAACCGCATCGGCGCGGCCGTTTAGAGTCGGGCTGGCCCGACGCGTCTTGCGAAGCACGGTCACATAACGAAAACATTTGACTCTTGCATCGGGCTTCGCCCGGTTTGTATTCGGTTGGTTCAACAAACTCGACGCCGCTCCCAGGAAAAACCGCGAAAGAATTTTTGGCATAATTGGAAAAACTCTCAGCGTGTTATGTTTCGTATCAGGGTGGTTTTTTCCGATGTATTTTGCGGGCCGTCTCGAGAGCAAGAACACAGAGGAATACAAGGACGCCGCTCGATTCGCGAAGGATTTGGGATTGAGCGAATGCGTTACCGATATGTTGCACATGTCCGACACAGAACTCGAGCATGAAAAGTATTTTCTTTCCGTAATCGTCGACCGCTGGATTCTAAGACCCGTAACTCTGTTCTATAATGGAGTTAGGCATCATTTCATGGTGCACTCATAAGACAATTGCCAAGACCAAAAAGCAAAATCCAAATGGCAGTCGAGTATTACGCCGTACGCGGAGTGCTTGGTTTTATCGGCTTATTCCCGTACAAGGTCTCGCTCGCGGTAGGAAAATCGCTGGGACTCCTTTTGTTTTACCTCGCTTCCGGCGCAAGAAAAACCGCCCGCAGAAATCTCGAGATCGCTTTCCCGGATAACCCCGAAGATGAGAACCTGCGGCTTGCGCGTGGCACATTCCTTTCGATAGGCAGGCATATCGGGTTTATTGCTCAATTCCCTTATTTCAAAAAATCCGACATTCGTAAGCTGATCGGTCTTCGCGGGAAAGAACATTTTGACAAGGCACGCGACGCAGAACGCGGCATTCTTTTCTTTACCGGGCATTTTGGCAGCTGGGAGGTGTTCAACCTTCTTGCACCGGCCTTTAACGAGGAAATGAACATCCTTGTCCGCCGGCTCGACAACAAGAGAATTGAAAATTACATTGACTCGCTCCGGACCAAATTCGGGGCGGTGACACTCGGAAAACGCGAGGCTCCAAGACAACTCTACCGGCTCCTGGAAAAAGGAAGTACGGTTGGAATACTGGCAGACCTGAACGCCCAGTTGCACGACGGGGTGTTTGTCGATTTCTT
>JAOTWT010000493.1 GCA_029862725.1 Acidobacteriota bacterium
CCCGAGCTTTTTCGAGTGTCGCCTGCACGTCCTTCATCTTCGCCGACTGGTCCGCACCCGGAGATTTGTCCGGGCCGGATGAAGCGGCCGAAGGCACGGGGATTTGTGTCTCCGGACCCTTTGGCTCGCTCCTGTTCAGGTAATTTGCGGTTGAGAATCCAACGATCAGTCCGATCAGCAACCCTGCAAATACGCCGATGAAAGTGTTCTTCCCCATGTTCAGGCGTAGCTATGAAGACCCGGCAAGAGATAGCTGACACCGAGATAGGTAAAAATCACGAGAAGGAACCCGAGGATCGCAAAGTAGGCAGAACTGCGCCCTTTCCAACCGCGTGTGATTCGGGTATGCAAAAAGGCCGCGTACGTCAGCCATGCGACCAGCGCACCTGTCTCCTTCGAGTCAAATCCCCACGGTCGGCCCCAGGATTCGTTAGCCCAAATCGCTCCCGTGATGAGGAGCATCGCAAGGCCTGCAAAAGCGAGGCAGGCCGTCTTGTACATCAGACCATCAAGGGTATCGAGAGGGGGCATTCGTTCGATCAGAACCTCTGTCTTATATCCGAAAAGGAGCACAAATCCCAAGCCGGCTATGGCGGTGATCAGGCCGGCAAATTCGACCGGGTTTGTCTTTAATGACAAAAACATGCCCGATCCGGTCGATTTCAAAAACCGATCCGCGGTCTGTTCAAACTGTTCAGGGGAGATTGCCGCGAATTCCTGTGCCGAAAGATTTTGACGCGCCACAATGTCGCGGCCGGCGGCGGTCATCTGAGAGCGGTCGCCAGCGATCTGCTTTTCAAGGCGCGGATAGACATCCGTGGCTGAATTCACGCCGTTTACCCAGAATCCTACGGCTGCCACCTGCAATACCAGTGCGCCGATCAAGGCAAACTTGCCAAGACGTTTCGCCGCCATGTTGTCTTGATAAAGATATAAGAGGTACGCGATTATCACCGCTGCCAGCAGTACGGCCGAAAGCGCAAGCAATTCTCCGACAAAGGGAATGGCCAGCCGGAAGGGTGTCGAGATCGCCCTCGAACCATCGGAACTGGGCACAAAGATACCAGCACGATAGACAAGACCGGTAAGTACCGAGTATTTACTGATAGTACCCACCACACCAAGCGAGAATACACTTGCCCACACGGCCATCGCTTCCGGTTTGACCTTGTCCTTCAATAGGTAAATGACGGCCACCGCAAAGCACACGAGGGTAACCCCGTAGCTTAGCGACGCCACCCCGACATGTATTGGCCGCCAGTATGAATCGAGTACCGGCGGGAGGTCGATAAACTCGCTTCCGATAAAGCGGGCAAGTGTCAATATGATTGCCGCCAACGGAAGCGTGAATGCGCCGATAAACCTGAACTGCTTCCGGTTAATCAGCAGCAATGTCGTCAGTCCGGCCCCAAACGCAAAAGCGAGACTCAGATCGTAAAGATTGGCGAAGGGGATATATCTGAAAATCCATGGTGTTTCGGGATTTCCTGCATCGCGGAGCATCCCGAGTTCGCGTTCATAAGCCGAAATCCAGCGGACCAGCCATGAAGAAAGATTAAAAAATACGCCCAGTGTCGCGGTCCAAAGGCTAATCCGCGACGACATTCGCGACGGCGCGTAGATATTAGTAAGTTCGAATAACGCGGCCATCAAATAGCACGCCAACGCGACCATCATGAACGCCTCGTCGGACATGAAATTTGGGGTTTGCGACCTCCAGATCATTACCAAAACCGCCCCTGTAAGCGCGATTATCGTTGGGAATTGACGTTTTATTCCAGTGGCTGTGTCCGATGTTTCAAAGTCTGCTGCTTTAACTGACATAATTATTCACCATCTTCGGGCCCGGTTCTCTGATCATTTGTGAGTTCCGAGACCAGTTTTTCAAATCTTTCTTCAAAACCCTGTTGATTCCGGTTACAATCGCCGCCGAGATCGACCGCAATACCGTTTTCAGTCTTTTCAATTGAAGCCCAAACCCTGCGGTGCGAAAAGAAAAAGACGAAAACCAAAGCGCCGATCAAACCGATGCCTCCAAAATACCATGCGATAAAAGCACCATTATACGGGTCGTACTTGATGGACAAGATATGCGCCCGCGGCGATTTTTCAAAATTTTTGAGCTTCCACTTATAGCCAGCCTTGGCGGCTCCGACGGGCATATCGTCCGAAACGTTTCCGGCAAAAGCGAATACGCGAACCGGCTGTCCGTTTGGCGGTGTGACGTTCAAAACCGCCACGGGGTTGTTGTAATCCCCAGATCTTGTGTCCGGCTGGCCTTCGGCATTGAACGTGAAGTCCGGAAGAAACTCCTCGTATTTTATGGCCGTGCCGTCTTTCAGGGTTTGTGAACCGGTCCTTGGAATCGTCAATTCCGTCGGAGCCGATCCGTCAGCTTCCGGGGTCAGCGCGAGCGTTACCGATCTCGCATTTCCGATCGGAACGGTTTGTGCCTGGAAGAAACGGTATCCGCGATAGCTAAACGGACGGTTGAGGGCGACATCGGCTTCGGTCACCCCGTAATCCGGATCGTCGATCCTAATGCTGGTCACCCAATCGAGAGTATTGAATACTTCGATCGGACCGTTCGGATCAATCAGCTTTTGGCGAATATCTGTACATGTGATCGAAAATGGCAGGGCCGCGGCGAACCGGTTTTGCTTGTCGAGATCAAACTCGATCAGCTCGATTTCGCTCGTCGTCTGACCTGGCTGAAAACCAACATCGGCATCAAAACCCGTCTGAAGCGCTACAAAATGCCCCAGGAACAGGGTCAGG
>JAOTWT010000494.1 GCA_029862725.1 Acidobacteriota bacterium
TTTAACACCTTCGACTTCGCCGTCCCTGTTCGTGGTCGTCAGAAGCGGTTCCACCTCGGCGACATCCTCGGCGACGAGGCCCATGTCTTCCATCCCGCCGTTTTTCCATCTGAATGACACCGGCTGCAGGCGCCTGATCAGTTCGAGACCGGGAAAAAATGGCCGAATATCCGATTTATAGCGCTTCGAAGAAGAGCAGCTCGCGAGGTCGTTGCCGCCGTTTATACACAGGTTCGTCGCTCCGCCCGGGCCGAGAGTCCCGATCCTGACGATGTCGGTTCCGTTCCTTCCAAGTTGAACCGTGTTGCTGCTAGTTACCACGGCATCCGAACCGATGGCCGTCGCGAAGGAAAGGGTCCCGCTTCCGACATCGGAGCCGCGGCCGAACGTAGAGTTATTGTTGCCCGTCGTGTTGGAATCTCCGGCATCACGTCCGACAAAGGAATTACTCGCCCCGGTCGTATTCGCATCTCCCGCGTTGCTTCCGACAAAGACGTTCGCTCCTCCAAAGGTGTTCGCCAGACCCGATTCCGAGCCGACAAAGACATTTACGGCACCAAGCGTGTTCGCTGCACCCGCGCTCCTGCCGAAGAACGAGTTGAACCCGCCGGTCGTATTCAATGCCCCAGACTCGGCGCCGAAGAAAGAGTTGCTGCCGGCATTCTCATTTACACGGCCCGACCCGTAACCGACAAAGGTGTTGTCGCTTCCCGAAACCCCGGTCGGCGTACCTTCCCCCGAGTAGCCCCCGACAAACGTGTTTCTTGAACCGCTGGTATTCCGGGCGCCGGAACTCCTCCCTACAAAGGTATTGTCCGATCCGATCGTGTTGAGTTCACCCGATTCCCTGCCGAAAAAGGAGTTGTCGCTTCCGCCGTTCTGACGTCCCGATCGATACCCGAAAAAGGAGTTGTTCGACTGGGAGGTGGTCAATTCTCCTGCAAAGGCTCCAAAGATCGAGTTGAACTCGCCGGTCGTGTTTGCCCCTCCCGAGTTGTATCCGAAGAAGGCGTTGTTGGAGCCGAGGTTTTCGGTGCCTGCCAATGAACCAAAAAAGGAGTTCTGAGTACCCGAGACGTTTTTTCGCCCCGCGAAGAAACCGAAGAACGAATTCGAGGATCCATCCGAATTACTGACTCCTGCATTGGAACCAAGAAACGAATTTTGTGAGCCTGTTGTATTTCCACCTCCTGCTCCGTGACCTATGAACGAGTTGCTCTGGCCGGCTGTGTTTGAGCTGCCCGAATATGCTCCAAAAAAGGCATTTCTGCTCCCGGTTGTGTTTTCCATGCCGGATTCAAAACCAAAGAAGGAGTTTCCTGTCTCGTTGTTCTTACTGCCGGCCCGGACTCCGAAAAAAGCGTTATCCCGGCCGGTCGTGTTATCGGCACCAGAACGAAATCCGAAAAAGAGATTGTTGGAACCGGTAGTCGTGCTTTGTCCCGAGAGTGCGCCAAAAAACGAGTTGAATTCCCCGTTGGTATTTGCGGTTCCAGCGTTGTAGCCGAAAAAAGAATTACTGCTCCCCTGAGAATTTGCTCCGGAATTCGCACCAAAAAAAGCATTTTGGCTACTCGAAAAATTGGCCCGACCCGCAAACTGGCCGAAAAATGAATTACTAAATCCGGCAGTGTTATTCAAACCGGCTTCGAAACCGAAAAAGGAGTTATTGTTTCCCGTGCCGGTTGACGCGCCTGAATTGATTCCAAAAAATGAATTGGCCGCGCCCGTTGTAACAGACTGACCCGACTGATTGCCCAAAAACAAGTTACCGTTTCCCGGACTGGTCAATACTCTCATTCCGCTCACATCAAAACCGGATCCCGCGCTTACGACACCAGCCGTAAGCGTTCCGCCAATAGTACCGTCACCTCCGATATTAAAATTCGCCTGCGGCTGGGCCGTAGTTCCATTTTGAATATAGTCATCGCTCCCCGGAAGTGGATTACGATCGTCCGTCATACGCGGATCGGTCGTCAAAACATATTGGCCCGCCGCGACTCCTCCGAGCTGTGAGGCGTTCGTTGCGTTGTCGGCATTTGTTGATTTCGCGGCTTTTACGGCGTACGGAACGCTCACGAGCTTTTGGCGCGGAGCAAGAATCGTCATTCCGCTTCCACCGGAGGGCCTTACGCGAATCTCGAGAAAACGGTCCGCGCCGGGAAACTGGTCACCAAAATCGAGCGTGACGGCGAATAGCCCGCCCGTCACCGGCACGTTGGTCACGGAAACCGTCGCACCGACCTGTGCCCCGCCTTGCAGGGAATCGAAAAGCACGAAATCGAAATCGTGGTTTCCGTTTGCGGGGCTCCCGTTAGTATCGAGACTTCCCTGGTAAGAGAATTGGGTAGATTGGCCATAAACGCCTGCAGTCAAACATGTAGCGGCAATCAGTATTATTCCTAAGATAGTTCGCATTCTTTCCTCCAAATCCTGAAGAGTCTTATCGATTCCGGCATTGATGCTTTTCGTTTGCGACCCGAAGCGCTCTCAGCGATTCCCTGATCTTTTCGGGGTCGGTTCCGCTGATCTCCGCCGCCTCATCGACGCTCAGCTGATCGAGCCGGGTCCCGCAGTTTTCGCAAAGGGCAACAGGGGGTTTTCCGAATTTGAGCCGGATTCGAGTCGACTCGCGTATCTCGCTGACCAGGAAAAATTCTTTTTTCATATATTCGAATCGGATATACTCGCTAAACAGACTCGGTTTCCCTTTTGAACACGATTTGTACTATTTCCGGCTTTAGAAAGTCTTTATACAGATATGAATTATTTCT
>JAOTWT010000495.1 GCA_029862725.1 Acidobacteriota bacterium
CAAAAAGCCCTTTTTCAAAATAGCGGTCCGGATGCGGATAATGGTTTTTCGCAACGTTGTGGACGCCCATCATCACGCGCCGCCAAAAGCCGAGGATGGCACGGGTCGCGTTTTGTGCATTGTAGGTTGTCGTGTTGAAATCGCCGCCGATAATCGTCGGCTTTGGATCGAGTGTCTCAAGATGTTCGACGATCAAACGGACCTGTTTTTGTCGGTGAATGCGCGAACAATGTACATCCAGATGGACCGTCACCGCACGAATTTCTCCTGCCGGGTGATCTATATCGGCTATCAAGGCACGCAGATAGCCGAGCCGTTTTTCCTTTCCGATCATCTTGTCCTTACCGTTCGGCAGGTTGACGGCCTGTACGTTTTTGATCGGGTATCTGGAAAACACGGCGAGACCGTGAATCGAATTCTCGTTTTCACCATCAAACTCCGACTCGATCCCGCTCCCTTTCTGGAGAGCTATATAAACAGGCGCGAATGCGTAGTTGAGTTTCAGTTGCTTCGCTAACTCTCTTGCAACAAACCGGTTATCGCTCCGGGCCATACCGTAGTCGAGTTCCGTCAAAAGGTAGACGTCCCTGTCTTTTAATGTCGAATTTTCACTGAGTGCCTTGAGAATCCCTTCGAACATACGACCGCGTTCGATGTTCCAGGCTGCGGCCGACACGCTTTCGCGAGCCTGCGGCGCCTCTTCGGCAAAATCTTCGCGGACGATCGACTCCATTATCTCCTCGACCCTTTCCCGTATCTCCCTGTAAACGGGCGAGGCTTCTGCCGCCTCGGTTGATTCGAATTGCAGCAGCTCCGGGAAGTGTCGATTCAACGAGTGTTCAAGGACCTCGGGATCGGTTCTTATTTGCTTTCTATCAGACATCGGGAAACGGCTTTAAATCAAGAAAAGAGATTCTCCACTTAGGGCGCCAAGGTCACCACGGGAAGAAAGGAAGAATGAATGTTGCGATCCCTGATGGGGCGAGTTTGCGAAATCAAAATCCAAATGCTGCGGATCCGAACAATCCTCGTCATAGCGTATCGGAATCATTTCAACCGTTCTTTCCGGCCAATCCCATTCTTTCTTCGTGATCTTCGTGCCCTTAGTGGATGATTCCTTAATCGTCGTAGCGTTCTTTGACCGGCGCGATCGCAAGAAAATCCTCCGTTATGCGCCTGCTGTAGGTATTCATAAGCTCATTAAGGCGATCTTTGCCCTCCGTCTTGAAAATCAGACCGACATGCCTTGGCTTATCTACGCGATAAACGATCTCCTTGTCTGCATAGTGCGAGGTATCGGGGATTTCGTCTTTGGCGAGCGCAAGCGCGATTCCGGCATAATCCTGTTGTAATTTCGGTGCTTTGTAGGGCCTTTCCTTTGTCTCGGTCTCGAGCTTCCCCCATTCCCGCCAGAGATTAAAACCGTTAGCATTTTCATGGACATTGGCGATATAGGCACCACCGACACGGCATGCGACCTCAACCAGGTAAAACTTCCCGTCGGTTGCGCCTTTTAGGAACTCGGCATGCGCGACGCCCTTTTCGTGATGGAATGCCTTTAGCAGTTTCTTGTTCAGGTGTAGCAGTTCATCTCTTTCTTCCGATCCGTAATCTAGCGTATAACTCGTGAATACCCCGCCCTTTGCGACATTAAACGGCGTCGTACCGTACTTGTTGACGCCGGCCGCGACGACCTTGCCTTTACGCACGACCGAATCGACGTGGTAAACATCGCCTTCGATAAAACGCTCGATGTGGTACTTCGAGGGGTGATCGCGCCATGTGTTCCGGGAGTCGAGTTCGGTTAGCACATTCCAGACCTGGTCCGGGGTATCACACTTGCGAATACCGAACGCAGACACCTCAGTCCTCGGTTTGATGATCCATGGCGCCGGAACGCGTTCGAGATATTCGTTTATCGAAGCCGGATTAAAAGCTCCGACAAATTCGGGACATGCCACGCCATTGGTTGATGCGATCATCCGCATCGTCAGCTTGTCGCGAAAACGAAGCGCGTGGGACCGGCTCATTCCCTTAAATAACTGTAAATACTCCCTTATGCGTGCAGACGGGAGGACGTCAAACTCATCCATGCCAACGACATGGTCTATCGGTCGAGTGCCGGCTATATTCACGACTGCGCGCAGGTATTCTTCCTCGCTTGATCTCCCTAGAAGTGTATGGATCTCGTTGATACTGGTCCACGGCCACTCTTTGTCCTTGAGGTCATCCCGCGTTAAAAGCGTGACGTGCCAACCGGCGGCCTGTGCTTCTTCGATAAACTCATTGCCTTTGAACTCGCTGGCGATGCAAACTATGTGTTTATTACTCATCTCTTTCCAGTCTTCTGATCTTGAGGGCTCAAGCTACTTTCTTTTTGATATCAACGCATCGACACTCCAGTCGCCGGCGCCCTTGAACAAAAACAATAAAGCTACAAATAAATAGAGCAGCGCCTTTTCCTGCTTTTCGAACGGATCGTTGAGATGAACGGCCAGGAACCCGGTCATCATCGTAAATGCAATAAAAAAGCTCGATACACGGGTCAGCAATCCCAGCATAAGGAGGCCAGCTCCAGCGAATTCTGTAAGTGCGGCCGCCCACCCAAACAAGGTCGGAATAGGAAAGCCGATATTTGCCGCCGCACCTATTATCTTCGAAGGGTCTTTGATTTTATCGATCCCGTGCCCGAACATCAGCCCGAACCCGGCAAACACGCGGATCAGCGTCGTGCCGAGATTAGTCTGGAACGCAAGCCCGCGTTC
>JAOTWT010000496.1 GCA_029862725.1 Acidobacteriota bacterium
CTACGGCGCTTCGTGTTACAGAAGCAAATCTTGGGGTACCGAAGGAGATCAACAGCTTCGTGCTAACCGTCGGGGCGACCGCAAACCAAAACGGCACAGCGCTTTACGAGGGCATAACGGTTCTCTTTATCGCGCAGTTGGCGGGATTCGACCTGACATTAGGCCAACAGCTCGCGGTGGTTTATCTGGCGATCCTCGGCGGTATCGGTACGGCCGGCGTTCCAAGCGGTTCGATACCGTTTATAATCGGGATATTGGCGATGCTCGGTATCAACCCGGCTCTGATCGCGATCATCATAGGGGTCGACAGGATTCTGGATATGTGTCGTACCACATTGAACGTCGTCGGCGATATCACGGCGGCGACCTATGTCGCGAAGTCGGAGGGTTTTGAGCTCTTGAAACACAGTAAGGGGGCCTAGGGGAAGTTCCAGGTTTCAAGTTCCAGGTTTCAAGTTCCAAGGTCCAAGCTTTCCAACATAAGATCACAGTGAGTAACGCAAAAGGGTAAAAAAGTCTTTAACTTGAAACCTGAAACCTGAAACTTGATACTGTAGCTATGTTTCCAATCGGCGACGACAATTCGGATTTGGTAATTACACCATATGTAAATTATGCGTTTATCGCGATCAACGTCCTCGTGTTTGTATTTCTGCAGGGACTCGGCGGGAATGAATGGTTCAACGCCGCTTTTTCATTGGTTCCGAAGGAGATTACGAGCGGTGTCGATCTGGCGGGAATGTACGAATTCAAGAGTTCCTCGGGGCAGGTTCTCGGCTCGATCCCGCATGTCGACACGCCGTTGCCCGTCTATTTTAATTTCCTCAGCTCGATGTTTATGCACGGCGGTTTCGGGCATATTTTCGGGAACATGCTCTTCCTCTGGATATTCGGCGACAACATCGAAAACCTCATCGGCCATATCAGATTTATCATTTTCTACCTGATCTGCGGAATCGCGGCGGCAGTAGCCCAGGTCGTGATGGGCCCAGATTCGATCATCCCGATGCTTGGAGCATCAGGTGCGATCTCCGGCGTCCTCGGCGGATACGTGCTCTTGTTCCCGACTCGCAAAGTCCGTGTGATTCTACTTCGCATGTATACGACGGTCCCGGCATGGGTCGCGCTCGGAATGTGGATCGGGCTGCAGCTTTTTCAAGGGTATATGGACTCCGGCGAAGGCGGTGGAGTCGCCTACGCGGCCCACATAGGTGGTTTCTTCGCCGGCCTCGCGCTGATCAAGGTTTTTGCGATGGGGAAAGCCCCGAGGTATTTTGCCCGCGAAAGTTCGTAGCTGCCATTTGAGACAGGGGGCGAAGGCCTTCCGCACCCGAGATTGCGAAAGGGTCGGCAAAGAGTATTAGTCTTTTCGCTTAAATGTTACAACGATAATTGCGCGCTTTTGCCTTCCCCTTAAAGGTAACGGCTTTAGCATCTATCGACGGAGTTGCTACGGGATTTGATTCATTTTCGCGCGCGATCCAAAGTTCACCAGTCAATGTCTTACGAAAACCGCCATCTGTCGCGAAAAATCTTCCCGGGTCCAAACCACGGTTGTTGACAAGATAATTTGTCATCCTTTGCGCAATGACTTTTGCCTCGTTTCGCTTACCTTTTTCTCCGCCATAAATGATTATGAAGCCGATGCTGGAAGGATCGTTCTGCAAGCTGACCGCAAACAAATCCAGACGCGCCATTTCGTCTTCGCAATTGATCCTGCCAAATTCGTCGATTTTTTGCGGGGGAGGATCGTCAGGGTTCGATGCCCTTTTTGCTTTACCGAGGGCGCGCAGAAACCCTGCCCGATATTCTGAATAAGTCATTTCAGTGCAACTATTGGTGGTAAATCTGTTGCCGGAGCGGTCGGCAAAAACGATATATTCCTCGCCTTCCGTGTAATCTATCCCGCAAAGTCCGGAATCGCTCGATGTAAAAATAACGGCTTCTTTTCCTTCAACGCCTCGCCAAAAGGTCCTGACAGCAAATGTCACTTTCGATTCCATGGATTCTTCGGATTTTTCGATTCTGACAACCCGGCCTGTGAACGCCGCCCCATCGAAGCGTTTAAGCCATTTTTTATAATTTATATTCTGTTTTTTTGAACTCACCACACATGAGCATCCGAGGACTGACTGGCCAAAAAAACCAACCATGACAAATGCAAAAAATACCAAGATCATGTTCTTCATATTGAATACCTCCGGGAATCGCGTAACCAGATCAGAAATTAAAAGGGAATTCGGGCACGAGCGGTAACCCCTCATTCCATGAACGGATGGAAAGTCCGGGATTGCACTGAACATGCGGATAGCCATCAAGAGCAAAAATACAGACCCGCAATTCTAGCACTCTTTGGACGATTGGAGTTAACGTTTGTTTGCAGCCAAGGTCTTTTAGTCCAGTTTGTCCCCGCCGTAATAATTGCAGACTTCTGCAAGTACGCAATTATCGCAGTCCGGTCCGTTCCGACGACATGTTTCCTGCCCATGACGGCGCAACAGCATGCGGGCCGAGATAAGGAGTTCGAAGTTCTCGCCGATTTGTTCAGTCGCAATTAGCTGCGCCGATCTGTACGTGGCGCCGTAATTACGTCCTTCGGGAATTATCCCCAAACGCACAAGAACCCGCAGCGCGTTGGACTCCGGCGCGAGCGAAGCCCGTCGACGGCTGAACAAGAGTATCTTGTCGGCGCCCGGCGCTCCGATTCCGGGAAATTTCCGAAGCGCGCGCTTTGCCGCATTCAACGGAAGATCAACAACGGC
>JAOTWT010000050.1 GCA_029862725.1 Acidobacteriota bacterium
CGACTGCCTGTGGAGCGCCCTTGCAACCAACTCCTTTCCGGTCCCGGATTCTCCCGAAATCAGTACCCTCCCATCTGTCGGTGCGGCAACGGCGATCTGCTTGCGTAGTGCTCTGATCGCCACTGATTCGCCTATCATCTGGTATTCTTCTTCGATCTGATCGGACAATGACCGGTTGACACGCTCGAGTTCGCGCTGTCTGATCGCGTTTCTGACCGTCAAAATCGTTCTCTCGATGGAGAGGGGTTTTTCGATAAAGTCAAAGGCCCCGAGTTTTGTCGCGTTGACCGCCGTCTCGATGTTCCCGTGGCCCGAAATCATCACCACCGCCGCCTCGGATTCACATTCCCTGAGTGCCTTCAAGGTCTCAAGACCGTCGATCCCCGGCAGCCAGACATCAAGCAACATGCAGGCAAATTGCCGTGATCCGGCAAGCTCGAGACATTCTTCCCCGCTTCCCGCGGTCGTTACATCGAACCCCTCGTCTTTGAACACGTTGCCGAGCGTCTCGCGGATGCCTTGTTCGTCATCTACAATTAGGATTGAGTTACTCCCCATTTCTTATATAGACTACCTGAGATCGCGTTTCTCTGCACGACATTAGGGCGGCTTTACGCTCTGCGCCTCAACAGGAATTTGAATGGCACGCAGCTTGCTTTAAATTGATTGCCGGCCCGGGCTGGAAATATACTAATGGGATGCGAGCCATGAACGACCACGCGAAAAATCTAAAATCAACAAGAGGATTTTCTCTGATCGAACTCATAATCGTCGTTTTGATTATTGGAATAATCACGGTTTTGGCTGTCCCCAATCTTTTGAAGGCGCGACGTGCCGCGAACGAAGCATCGGCGATAAGTTCGATCAGCCTGATCTACCGTTCTGAGGCTACCTACAAAAACTCCCAGGGAAACGGCGAATATACTGATTTGACAACACTTAGAGCTGCGGGTTATATCGACTCGGTGGTCGGAAACGTTCCGCACAAAAAAAGCGGCTATGAGTTTCAGGTCGATATTTTCGCCTCCGCTCCGGGAGTGGATGCGCGTTTCGATTTACGTGCAAGGCCGGTTATTCACTCTCTGACCAATAACGCAATGGGCACAGGTTCGAGAGATTTCGGCACTACCGAAGCTGGCGGATTATTTGAAACAGTCGACAATACTCCGGTCACGTTCGATCCGTTGACCCGGATTGTACAAGGATCGGCCGTTCCAATTGACCGATAAACCAATCAAAATGACCGATTTAGAGGTCTACGTAACCTGAACCGGCAGCTCCATTGAGAATTTTGAACCGCGCGGCTGATTTTGCGCGGCTGTTATTTTCCCCTGATGTTCCCTGACGATTCGGTGAACGATCGCGAGTCCAAGTCCGGTTCCCCGTCCCTTGGTCGAAAAGTAGGGCTGGAACAGGCGATTTATATCGGCAGGGTTGATCCCCGCACCATTGTCCACAACCTCGACACGTATCAATTCTCTCTGTTTTTCAAACACCGCATTTATTGAAACCGAGTCGTTAATACCGGAATCCGGGAAAGACTCGATCGCGTTATCGATCAGGTTTACAAAGACCCTTTTTAGCTGCTCACTGTCGGCGTTGACCATGGGCAGGTCTTTCTCCAGATTGAGCAGTATCTCAACCGAACCAGTTCTACCTTTGTACAACGCGGCGGTTTGTTCTATCACTTTGGCGATATCCGTTTCTTTCTTGTCCGCATCAGGCAGGCGTGCAAATTTCGAAAATTCGTCAACCATTGACTTCAGCGATGCGACCTCGCGCAATATCGTATCGGTACCCTCGTTGACAACGTCCTCTGTCTGGCCGTCGACGGATGCCGATTCGCTTCTGCCGTTACTACCCGATGCAAAACGCTTTGCAATGCGTTCCGCCGAAAGCTGGATAGGAGTCAGTGGATTTTTGATCTCATGGGCCATGCGGCGCGCCACCTCCTGCCAGGCGGCTGCACGTTGGGCCGAGATCAGCTCAGACAAATCCTCGATCACGACCACGGCCCCGCTGTCGTCGGGCAATTCCGTCGCGGCAAGTGCCACTATCACCTCGTCGGTCGCGCCGGAACTCCCATCGGTATTCTTACGAAATAGCACATTTTGCTCGTTCGCATAGCCGACCCGCGCAGCCCGTGCGATCAGCTTTTCAAACACAACGCTGTTTTCTGTACGAACGAGCTCGGGGAGCTTGAATCCGACAAAGTCGCCATGATCCAAACGAAGCATTTCGATCGCTGCTTTGTTTATCGTCGTAACTCGATTTTCCGAATCAAATGAAATCACACCGGTCGATAAGGATTGAAGAATCGTCTCCGTGTAACGGCGTCGCTCTTCCAACTCGTTGGATTTTTCCTCGAGCTTTCCGGTCATGGTGTTAAATGCTCTTACGAGAAGTTCGAGCTCGTCTTCAGCGAACACATCGACCCGGTGCGAGAAATTTCCGCGCGCGATTTCGTCCGCACCCTCGGCGAGCGCCCGAATCGGACGCGTAAGCCCCTTGGCGACATAAAATGCCGCCCACGAGGATGCAAAAATAAGTAAAAATGTGAGCAAACCGAGTGTCGTCAATCCAAGCTGACGAACAAATACCTGGTTTGCCTTTAGAAGGTCAAACTCCTGCAGCGTACTGTTGACCAATTCGCCGACATCGCCTTTCGGGCCCGGAGCGGGAACTATCAGCAGTGTCTTACCACCGCTCAGATCGGCCACCGCGGCGTCAAACCCCGTCCCGTCCGATAGCACCGGATTGTCGAGGTCACCCATCCGAATCAGGGATTCAACTTCCGAAAGTTCGGTCGCCCGCTCACTGGCGATATCACCGCGGGACGAGTAGAGAGGACGGTTGTTATCGCCCAGGACCTCAATAACAGAGAGATTACCCGCTTTTCTTATTGTCTCAAGGGATTCCTCGTCGGGTTCCCGGTCTTTTAAAAGCAGGGCGACCATCCGGGCGGTGGCCTTCACCTTTCCCTGCTGATCGCGCGCGGCATCGCTTTGGAGCTGACCCGCCTGCCTGACGACATTTTCCGGCATCTGTGTGAACCAACGCTCGATCGCCCTGTTTACATAGAGATACGAAAACACCGCCATCGCGATAAGCGGCAAAAGACTGATCCCTGCAAAATAGATCAGGAGCCGGGTTTTTAATTTGGATCCCAACTGGAGAGCGCGCCTTTCCTGCCGCAATTTGAGGAGACTCCGAGCGAGTATTAATGCAAAGACGACAAAGGCAATAAAGTTGAGCGACGAAAGCGCGTAGAGCATCAACGTTTCGCCGGAGGATGAAACCGTTATGCTCTTCCAGACATTCGACGACTGAAGCAAGAAAAGGAACAGCAGCAGCCCGACGACAATCGCACCGAGTATCCAGGGCGGTTTCCTCTTTTGCTTACCGATGTCTTTGTTTCCACTTTCAGCCATCAAGCGCTAATTCTAGCACAATGCTGAGAGCCAGATGATGGCGGATTCGGAGGCGATCGGTTAGAATCCGAACGATGCAACGAACCGAAAATACTCCGTTGATCACGTTTGTATTCTTCGATAACGCGGGCCGTTTACGAAGCGGCTGGCGTTTTTTTGTGTTTTTGTCGACGTTTTTGCTTATTAGCGTATTTGTCAATCCCGTTTTCGGCGCGATCCTCGAAGCACTGCCATTTGGCTTTACACCGGACTCGCTCTTTGTCAGGCTGGGGGGCTCGATTCTTGGACTCGTAATGGCACTTGGCGTCGGGTGGCTTTGCGGGAAGGTCCTTGAAGGATTGCCGTTTAGGGCGATCGGCGCGTCATTTTCAAAGCCATGGCTCAAGGATTTTGTCGTCGGCAACCTTTTCGGGGCAATTACTATGACGTTCGCCGTCGGTACCGCGGCCCTGTTGGGCGGCCTCACATTTCGTTTTAATAACGCCGCAGGAAGCTCTGCAATCCTTCTCACCCTTGCGGTAACCCTTGTCATATTTCTATTTGGGGCGGCGTTTGAAGAGGCGCTTATGAGGGGCTATATGCTGCAGACCTTTATGCGCTCCAATCTGTTTGTGCTCGGGCTCATTTTAACGTCCCTGCTGTTTTCTTCCGGTCACCTCTTTAACAAAAACGTAGCCGTATTTTCGAGCATAAATACCGCTCTGGCGGGAATTTGGCTGGGTATCGCTTATTTCAAGACGAGGACGCTTTGGTTCGCCTTTGGTCTTCATCTGTCTTGGAATTGGGTGCAGGGATCGGTTTTCGGTGTCGAGGTGAGCGGGTTTACGAACTTTGCAACAGCACCGCTTATGGTCGAGATCGACGCGGGACCAGCGTTCGTGACGGGCGGCGATTACGGGATCGAGGGAGGCGCGGCATGTACGATCGCTCTTTTGGTCTCAACGGCCGTTATCTGGTTCTCGCCCTTTTTGCGTGCGAGTGATGAAATGATTTCGTTGACTTCCAAACCAAGCGGCAACGGCGAAGAGAATCAGGCAATATAACCAGTCTACCGGCAATACTCACTCTTGTTTGAGCTTCTTGTCGAGAGCATCCAAGAACTTGCGGACATGGCGCGCATTCTCGCCAAAATCGCTCTTTCCGACCCTCGACTGGGATTTAACATTCACCTCAACCATGCCGTCACCTGCATCTTTGATCGTCACTTCGAGATCATCCGTAAAGATAACAACGGGCACCTCGACCTTCAAGCGAGCTTCAGCGCCGCCATCGGTCTCATCCACCAGTTTCCACGAACCTCCCCACGTCGAAAGACCGGCGATCACTTCTTTAGAGGCCTTGCGGGCCGATGCCGCATCCGACTGGTAGGTCCTCGTGTTGAGGTTCTTTGCGCCGCCGTCCGGGAAAGTCTGCGCGATATTATCAGGAAAAAAGATCCTACCCGCGACGACGATCCCGACCGCTATTCCGATCAATAAAACCAATACTCCGATAATCGCTTTTTTCATATTTTCACAACGCAAATCGCGAATCCGGCGCAGGTTCAGACACTCAAGGAGCCGTGATCTACTTTCTTTGGTTAGATCGATTTGATCTTGAAACTGATATCCAACGCCCTCGCCGAGTGCGTTAGCCTCCCGACCGAGATCAAATCGACGCCGGCCTCGGCAAAGGACCTTACGGTTTCCAGATTCATCCCTCCTGAAGCCTCGATCAGCACTTTCGGATTCAGCGTCCTCGCCATTTCGACCAACTTCGCCGCTTCCTCCGGCGTCTGGTTGTCGATCATAACTATGTCCGCGCCGGCGTGAATCGCCTCGCGAAGCTGCGCCCAATTCGATATTTCAACCTCGATCTTGTGTAAATGTCCCGCCGATTCGCGGGCTGCCGTGACGGCCTCTTTGACCCCGCCGGCGAGTTCGATGTGATTGTCCTTTATCAAAATTCCGTCATCCAGTCCAAAACGGTGATTCTTGCAGCCTCCTACCGAAACGGCGTACTTCTCAAGCATGCGCAATCCAGGCGTCGTTTTTCGCGTATCGACAACTCGCGCGTTGGTTCCCTCAATGGCCCGTGCGTATTGTCTCGAGAGGGTCGCCACACCTGACATCCGTTGCATCAGGTTCAATGCCAGACGTTCACCTGTCAAAAGGACATCGGCGTAACCCGTCAGCGTTCCAAAAACGGTTCCGGCCTTTACCTCGTCGCCGTCCTTGAAGTTTGTTTCGATATCGGCGCAGCCCGGGTCGAGGTTCAAAAACACGGCTTGGGCAACGGAAAAACCACAAACAACCAGGTCTTCCTTGGCAAGAAAACTCCCCATCCCGCGGACGCCCCTGGGAACGGTCGATTGAGTCGTTATATCGCCGCGGCCGATGTCTTCAGCGAGGAACAAGGAAAGATCAGCAAATAACTCACTTGATTCGATTGGATTCATTGACAGGAAAGTATCATATCCGGTGAGGATTTTCACCGAATTTTGTTTCTTGGGATGAAGAAAGTAATACAAGCCAGGATGTGACCATTCGTCATCACAATTGGCAACCAGTTTATGTCGTCCAATCGACGTCCCTGGCCGCATCTGCTTTGGATCGCAACGAAGACGTCTGCGTAAACGAGAAAACCTTGACAGATACGTGATGTGTATATAAATTGACCTTCATACACATTCGCGAGAAGGAGCGCAAATGAGAACAAATATAGTCATAGATGATGATCTGATGGACGAAGTAAAGGAGTTGACCGGTATGAAGACAAAAAAAGAAATTGTTGAATTGGGTTTAAAAACATTACTGCGTATGAAAAAGCAGGAAAAGATCAGGAAGTTCCGGGGAAAATTGAGGTGGGATGGCGACCTAAACGATATCCGTAAAGACTGATGATTTTGGTTGACTCGAGTGTTTGGATCGACTATTTCAACGGATTCAGAACGCAACAGACAGACGTTCTGGACGCGCGCCTTGCGACCGACTTTGTGATCATGGGCGATCTGATTCTAGCAGAGGTCCTCCAGGGATTTGGTGATGAACGGGATTTCCAAACGGCAAAAGAGTTGCTGACCGATCTTGGAACGATTTCTCTGTGCGGTAAAGAGAATGCGTTGAAAGCTGCCTCAAATTATCGTTATCTTCGAAAACGCGGTACAACTGCAAGAAAAACCATCGATACCCTGATTGCGACATTTTGCATAGAAAAGGAATTACCACTTTTGTATTCGGACAGGGATTTCGATCCATTTGTCGAGTATTTGGGTCTTGTTTCAGTCGAATGAGGGCCACTCTGCCCCGTCCGGCAAAACCGTTGGTCCGAAAAGAAAATGAAGCACCCTTCTTTGGCCCTTTATTATCTTTGAAGATGCATGAAGGATCAGGGGCCGCATTACCAAAGCACCTCCTCTCGAAACATGACAGAGGGTTCTTTCTCGATTCGTACTCGAACTTTTTTGGGAACCGGGAATCACTTGTAAGGCGCCATTCTGGTCCGAGTTGTCTTCAAAATGAATACGTACGGCAATCATTTGCTCAAGAACCACGTTCGGCGGCTGAACATACAAATTTCCTTCTTTGACTGACCATCGCTTCCATCCGGAAGCCACTATACGTTCCCGAACGGGGATCTTAAGGTCCCGATGTAATGGTACCAACCAATTGCGCCGCTCTGTTTTCGCAAAATATGTACATTGAACCGGCGCAATAGAGTTACCCGCCAAATCACGCACCGGCGAGCGCATTATGACATCAATAGCAAGTCGGCGACACCAATCTCGTTTCAGCAGATTTCTTGTGCCGATAATTCCGTTGAGTTCGCTTTCACATTCTCTAATAGAGCGCTCAAGGAGACTTATCGGAAGGACGCTTTCCAAAATGACAAAACCATTGCGTTCAAATTCTGCCAAGCCTAACCTCATTGCTTCAACACCAAAGCCGGAAAAGAATATAACTATTCAAATACGAACGACTTTAGACCCTCCGTGTCCAATAAATCGATTTCCACTGCGCCATCCATCTTTTTTCGTCTTACCACCCCGCCTTCATTAATCAAAATTTCGGCCCCGATTGACCGGTCCGCGGTTCTGACCTTACAAATCCCTTCAACAACCTCGATTCCCACCATTTCATCTACTGCGAGTCCCGGGGTATCAACGATTTCGAGGAACCGTTCCTCAAATTGCTCCCGACGGCTTCGCCTGTCGATGATACCTTCCGGGACGGTACCGTTGTCGTGCACATTGACCGCGAGCGGCAAAACTCCAAGCCCCTCCAGCATGATGTAATTCCAGGCGTCCTCATGAAACGACTCCGAATCGCTCATGCAGTACTTCGAAAACCAGATCAGGCCGGCACTCGAACCGGCAAAAACCGTCCCGCGCTCGTACGCATCCAAGAACGGCTTTACGAGTTCCCTGTCCCTTACAACTTCGAGCAGATACTGGGTGTCGCCACCGAGCACGAATACGGCGTCGGAATTATCGAGAATTGTGACGACCTCTTTGTTCGACACCGGTTTTTGGTCCGGCAGTAAATCGCCGATGAAGATATTGCAAACCTCGCAGCCAAGCCGCTCAAACTGCTCGACGATAAAATCCATCCACCCGCGACCCATCTTTTTGTTCGTGCCGTTAAGGTGTGCCGTTGGAAGAATCGAAACACGGACCCCTTCGCGCCCCGCCTGTTCGCGTGCCAGTTCGACTATTCGCGGATAATGAATCGCCATGTTCGCATGCCGCATATCGCCGCCGCCGATGCCGTAGAATATCTTCTTCATGGCGTGATCAAATAGACTCTAAGTTGGTTCGTCCGTAGGTGGAGAACCATCGTCAGTTTCCTCGTTGCCCGGATCGGCCGCGAGTGATTCCTTTACATCGCTTCAGAATGAACGTTTCATCGGAAGCCATCAGTCTGCGAATATTTAAACGCTTGGTCTTGAGGTCTTTCATAACAATCGACTGGTGAGGATCAAACCTTCCGGTGCCGGGACATCATCTTTACTCATGTCCACTGGACTTTATTACCAGCCCTTTTGCGGGTGTCGTCCCAAGTCCTTATGTCGAAGTCGTTTTTAGACTCGCGCTGCCGATCATCTTGGTTCTGATCGCCTATGCCTTGCTGCACCTTGCGATCAACTGCCTCTTACGGATAACTGCCCATCGAAAACCGTTGTGTGGCCTCGCAATGCTTGCGGTCTTTCAACCGAGGGTCTTATCATCCTTTCGGAACTCGCGAACGGGCTGTAGCAATTCGGTGGTATTCTCGATCACGGATCCGGCTTCCACCGGATCTCCCGGATTGAGGGCCTCGACAACATCGGAATTCAGCTTCGCAGTTTCCGATGTCGCTTCCGAATGCGCCAACGATTTGGCCGAAATCAACTTCCTGGCCGCGAAGGAAAGCAATGACAAAACGCCCAGGAATACAAAACCGAAGACGGCAAAGAATGCCATCATTTCGGCGCCAAAATACTTGAACTTGAGATAAACGGCGAAGGTAAACAATAGCCCGAATCCGACGCCAAAAAAAGCGTACAAAAACCCATAACCGAGTCGGCCAAACATCCTTTCGTTAAAGAAAACATTTTCATTTTCAATTTTGAGAAGCTCTGTTTGAAAGACTCCCGCCACCTTCTCGAGTCCTATTCCGCAACTTCGGCAATATTTTATGTTTTCGGCGTTCGATTTTCCGCATTTCGGACAAAACATAGCTAACCTCCGTAGTAAGTACGGCGGGCGAAACAAAGAGTTCTGATTTCGAAAGCGGTGCCGCCGGCATGCAATCAGCTCCCCGTTTCCGAAGGCCAACCGTTTCTGACCCACGATCCCCCAACTGCGGCGATGAGTTTCGTCAATAACGAAACCGTTGCTAACATCGCCAGTCTCGCGGACATACCGGCCGCGAAAAGTATCGAAAGATCGATTATCAGGTAAATGATCCAGATCCCGACGATCGACTTCAGGTTCCACCATTTACTAAGCCACCAGCACCAAATAAACATCAAGGGCATTCCGGCGACGACGCTGCTGTAGGGCGCGATAAACTGCGCGAATTCGTCATAGAATTCATTGGGTTGTCCGGGGTTGATCAGGTAAGCGTAAACCGCAACGACTAAGACACTAATCGCTACATTTACGATCAGATAAATCAGTGTCGCGCCGACCAGCTTTAGTATGTGAATCAGGTTCATTCGATTTCTCCTTTCTTGGTTAGGGGAACATAGAGCTCGGTCCAGGTGTGGTCGTCAATAGATGCTGCCGATATATCGATCATGAGTTCGAAGACCGGTGCGGCGGGATCGATCGAGAACCCTCTCAAACCGGTCGCATTCGTGAACAGGGCGACATAGGTCTCGGCGAGCGTCGCGTAGGGGCCAGCATGGGTCATTACGCCGTAAAAACCGCCGCGAATCAATTGGAATCCGATTTCTCCTTGCGGTTGAAATGGTTCCCGAACCAAAATACATCCGTCAAAGCGCAGTTTGTCCGGCACAGTTGTATCGGGGCTGTCGTGCGGGATTCCAATATAGAAAAAGGGCTTCGATTCCCCGAGGACCGTGGTTGCGAAGTTCTCAAGCTTCTTCCAGAGTGTTTCTCCGGGCTCTCGAAAAATAGGCACCTCTTCATATGGTCCCGTATGCCTTATAAAAGCAACACGGAGTTCTTGAAGGCGGGTTACAGTGAATCCAGTTTCTTTAGAGTTTCTCAGGCCGGACCCGGAAACGGCCCCAAGCCGAATCGACCGTTGAATTCCCTGATTTGCCGGGGCGATAGATCGATCATTCAAAAAGTGCGAAGGCGGACGTCCGAAATACCTCTTGAAGACCCTTGTATAGGTTTCGGGGTTTCGAAATCCGTAGCGGAGGGAGATTTGGAGTAGGTTCAACTCGGTTAAACGAATATCGTAAAGCGATTTTTCGACCCGAAGCCGATCGCAGTATTTTTTTATTGTTTCGCCGACGCGACTCTTAAAAACCCTGTGGAGATGCGCCGGTGAAACACCAACCGCCCGGGCAACCGATTTGAGCAACAAATCGCCGTCAAGATTGTTCTGGATGAACAGCTGAGCGGCAAGTACTTTCTGATCATTTATATGTGAAGTTTTACTGCCGTTTTTCGCCATGATATATCCGCCCGAAATGAAGAGATTATCATCAGGCAGTTCGGACGTCTTGACGATTCTTGCTTTTCTTATGTTGGCGAGATTGGAAGGGCGGGAGGTAATTTCTTTAGTCAGTGGTAATCCGGGCTTTAAGCTTCTGGGTAAGATCCTGCTTCACCGCGTCCCAATCGTCTTTGATGATGCTAAAAACAACCGAATCCCGCACTCTTCCGTCACGCATGATCATGTGACGCCGTAGAGTTCCCTCTTGTTTCGCACCGAGCCTCGCTATCGCCGTGCGGGAAACATCATTTAGGAAGTCTGTCAGGAATTCGACCCGGTTCATCTCCAAAACTTCAAAAGCATGGGTCAACATCAATAGCTTTGCTTCCGTGTTGATACGCGTACGCTGCCATGACTTCCCCAAAAACGTAAACCCGATCTCGGTGCGCTTATTCGCGTGGTCGGTATGCATGAACCTTGTCGAACCGGCGACGGCACCCGCTGCCTTTTCAATCGTCGCAAAAACCAAGCCTTCGCCCAGTGCCTGTTCGTCGGCGGCCCGTTGGATAAACGCATCCAGGTCATCCGGGTGAGGCACCATGGTAACGTTGAGTTTCCAGAGCTCGCCATCGCGGATAGCTGCTTCGAGGCCGGGTTTGTGGATTTCGGAAAGCGGCTCGAGCCGCACAAAATCGCCTTCCAAAGTTGTCGGTTGAATTCTCATTTCATCTTACGAAATGAAATCGTACTATAGCCTCCGCTTGACCCAAATAAAATAATTCAATCCAATCCTGGGCTTTTTACCAGAATCAGATCAAGATCGCCCGCCCCCTTCTCGGTTGTATGACCGGTGAA
>JAOTWT010000497.1 GCA_029862725.1 Acidobacteriota bacterium
CCTGTAGGTTATTTTCCGCACAAAGCTGTAAATACCGTTCGAGCCTCGCCGATGAATGTTCCGGTCCCTGACCTTCATATCCGTGCGGCAGCAGCATCACGAGACGGTTTCTTTCGTTCCACTTGTCCTCCGAGGCAGCAATATACTGATCGATGATTACCTGTGCGCCGTTTGAGAAATCGCCGAATTGAGCTTCCCAGATCACAAGAGAATCCTTTTGAATACCGGCATAGCCATACTCGAATCCAAGGACACCGGATTCCGAAAGTGAGCTGTCAAAAACATTGAAGCGTGACTTTGGATTCTTTTCTCCCCTCAGTTCGGCAAGAGGACACCAGCATTCTCCGGTTTGGGTGTCGTAAAGCACCGAGTGCCTGTGACTGAATGTTCCGCGGCCCGAGTCCTGTCCGCTGAGCCTGACGTTCTTGCCGTCCAATACCAGCGATCCGAACGCAATCGCCTCGGCAAACCCCCAGTCCATGGGTAATTCACCAGAGCCCATTTTCGAACGACGCTCAAGTTGTCCGACCATCTTTGGATTGATATTGAATCCTTCCGGGATTACCGATATTTGCTGGGTGACCCGACTCACCGTTTCCACGGTAACGGCAGTTTCGAGGATTTCCGAGCCGTCTTCTTCGGCGGTCTGCGGGATCAGTTCCGTGACCTTTTTCTTGGCGGAAGCAATTTCCTTGGCATTCTTCAAAATCGATTCGAACTTGCCTATCACCGAATCGGTCATCGTTTTTAATTCTTCTTCCGTAATGACGCCGGTGTTTATGAGGGTTTGTGCATAAACATGCCGTACGCCGGGATGAGCCTTCACCCTTTGATACATCAGCGGCTGTGTGTAACTCGGTTCGTCTCCCTCGTTGTGTCCCAACCGCCGGAACCCGACGAGATCTAGAGCTACATCCTTTCCGAATTCCTGTCTGTATTGGAGCGCGATCTTTGCGACGCGGTAAGCGGCTTCGGGCGAATCCCCGTTTATGTGGAAAATCGGCAGCTGTGTAATCTGTGCGGCATCCGTTGAATAAATGGAGCTTCGACTAGCTTTCGGAGTGGTCGTGAATCCGATTTGGTTGTTGACGACGATATGAATCGAGCCGCCGGTACGGTAACCCCGCAGACGTGCTAACTGCAGTGTTTCCATGACGATACCCTGGCCGGCAAAGGCTGCGTCGCCGTGGAGCAAGACCGGAAGAATCCGGTCTGAAACGGAAATTTCGTCATCCGCCGCTTCCCTTGAAAGCTGATCCTGCCTCGCTCTGGCCATGCCCTGCACGACGGGATCAACGAACTCAAGATGGGACGGGTTGCAGGAGAGCTGGATCTTGATGTCATTTCCGCTTTTGGTTTTTCGCTGCCCGACCGCACCCTGGTGATACTTTACATCGCCCTCATCGGCCGGAAAACTCGGATGGGCAGTGCCTTCGAAAGATGTGAATATTCTTTCGGACATGTCTCCCTTTTCCGCATCCCCGACGATATTGGCGAGAACGTTGAGGCGGCCGCGGTGGGCCATTCCCATGATCACCTCTTCGACCCCTTGCTCAGATGCAAGCTGAACGAGCTGGTCGAGGAGAGGGATCAAAGATTCACATCCTTCAAGCGAGAAGCGCTTTTGCCCGAGATACTTCCGGTGCAGGAATTGTTCAAACTGCTCGGCCTCGATCAGTTTCAAGAGCAGTTCTTTCTTCTTCTCGACATCGAGATCCACGGTATCGACGAACTCCTGTCTTATTTTTTCGCGGATCCACTGGATCTCGACCGCATTCTGAATATGACGGTACTCGATACCGACCTTGCCGCAATAGGCTCTTCGCAAGACCCACAAAACATCGCGTAGCGTCGACACTTCGGTGCCGTGGAGGCCGTCCGTAATAAACTCCCTGTCGAGGTCCCAGATGGTCAGGCCAAATTTCTCGAGATCGAGATTGGTTGAATAATTGGTCGTCATATTCAACGGGTCGATGTCAGCGAGCAAATGGCCGCGAATGCGATATTCGTTGATCAGTTGCAGCACCTTTGCCTGTTTTACGGTCTGATCGCGGTGGTGTTCATCTCCGAGAAGCGAGGGATTAAAATCTTCCGCCCATCGCAACGGAGGATACGAAAACTCCAGGCTCTTGAAAACCTCGTCGTAAAAGTCGTGATCACCAACCAAACACTGGTGGATATAGGCAAGAAAGAGTCCGCTTTCGGCGCCCTGAATGACCCTGTGATCATAGGTGCTGGTGACGGTCATTGTCTTGCTGATACCGAGCTGAGAGATTGCGGCGCTCGACATGCCCTGGAACTCGGCCGGGTACTGGATCGAACCGGTGGCGATGATCGCAGCCTGTCCGGCCATTAAGCGCGGGTTCGAAGCGACAGTCCCGAGCGTCCCCGGGTTGGTGAGCGAAATTGTTGTGCCCTGAAAATCATCCAGCGTCAGCTCGCCCTCGCGCGCCCTTCGGATCGTTTCGTTAAAGATTTTATAAAACTGCCAGAAGGTGGCGTTCGCGGCGTCTTTTATGTTTGGGACGAGAAGATTGCGGGACCCGTCTTTTTTTTCGATATCTATTGCAATGCCGAGGTTTATCTTTTTGGTCACGAGTCTCGACGGCTTCCCGTCGACGAAACCGAAGCCATTGTTCATTTGCGGATATTGACCCGCCGCCTTGATAATCGCCCATCCAATGAGATGTGTGAACGAGACCTTCCCAAATCCGCGAGCCTGTAGGCTGTCGTTTATAACCTTTCGGTTT
>JAOTWT010000498.1 GCA_029862725.1 Acidobacteriota bacterium
CACTGCGGACGGCCGCGCCCGACAGCGGTCTGCCAAGCGCCATCGACGTGTGCGTTTTTCCGGCTTTTGTCTTTGATAGAAACGATGTCGCCGACTCGGACCTGGAACGAAGGTATGTCGACCTTCCGTCCGTTAACCTCAATGTGTCCGTGATTGACGAGTTGCCGCGCCTGCCGGCGGGATGTCGAAAATCCCGACCTGAATACAACGTTGTCCAGCCTTCTCTCCAGCATGAAGAGCAGGTTTTCGCCGGTAATTCCTTTTTGGCGGGATGCTTTCTGAAAATAATTGCGGAATTGCTTTTCCAGAACGAAATAGATGCGCTTGACCTTTTGTTTTTCGCGCAGCTGCTCCCCGTACCCCTGAAGCATACGCCTTCTAGCCGTTGGTCCGTGCTGTCCGGGTGCCTGGGTTCCACGCTTTTCGATTGCGCACGATGGTTTGTAGCAGCGATCTCCTTTGAGAAATAACTTACCGCCTTCTCGGCGGCATAGTCTACACACCGCTCCTCTATATCTAGCCATTAATTAATTTGCCTCCGATCAATACCTATTGATGGAAAAGTTTACAAACGCCCTCGCGTCCTTCGTCCTTTCGATATTCTCAATTAAATAAATCTGTAAAACTCAAACACGCCTTCGCTTTGGCGGCCTGCAACCGTTATGCGGAATCGGTGTGGTGTCACGAATCGACACGACCCTGATTCCCAGGTTGTTGATCGCCCTGATCGCTGATTCCCGACCGCCGCCCGGTCCCTTTACTCGAACCTCGACCTCACGCATGCCAACATCGAGCGCCTTTCGACCAACATCGACTGCGGCCTGCTGAGCCGCAAAGGGAGTTCCCTTTCGCGAGCCGCGAAAGCCTTTGGCGCCCGCCGAAGACTGCCCGACGAGATTCCCCTCGGGATCCGTGATCGAAATCAACGTGTTATTGAAAGAAGCCTTGATGTGAACGATCCCGACCGGAATGTTCTTCTTCTCTTTCTTCTTAAATACTTTCTTTTTGCCTTTCGCCTTCGCCATATTCTAATCCTATAAAAGCCTTGCGGAACGGAAAATCGACTCCGTCCAAAACCGATAAACGGTGCTATTTCTTGGTCGCCGCCTTCTTTTTGGCAACTGCCGCCTTCTTGGGCCCTTTTCTCGTCCTGGCGTTTGTACTGGTTCGCTGTCCCCTGACAGGCAGTCCCCGCCGGTGTCGCAAACCCCTGTAACACCCGATATCCATCAATCGCTTGATGTCCATCTGGCGCCTCTTCCTGAGGTCGCCCTCAACATCGCCAAGATCGGTGATGATCGTACGGATCCTGCCAAGCTGGTCCTCGTCGAGATCTTTGATCTTTACGTTGACGTCTACATCCGCTTCATTCAGAATCGCGGCGGCTCTCGATTTGCCGATGCCGTAAATATAAGTCAGTCCAATAACGGATCTTTTCTGCGGCGGAACATCCACCCCTGCGATACGAGCCATAAAATACTCCCTTAACCTTGTCGCTGCTTGTGCTTTGGATTTTCACAAATCACGCGGACAACGCCCTTCCGGTGAATCACCTTACATTTGTCGCAAATCTTCTTTACTGAAGGACGAACTTTCATACTCAACTCCTAATTAACCGAAACCGGTGCCGACTACTTGTATCTGTACGTAATCCGGCCGCGGCTCAGATCATACGGCGACAATTCCACTAAAACCTTGTCTCCAGGCAAGATACGGATAAAATACTTCCGCATTTTTCCTGAAATATGCGCTAAAACCTCATGCGTTTCGTTATCGTCCAATTTCACCTTGAACAATGCATTGGGCAAGGTATCGACGACTGTCGCTGTAACTTCAATTGCTTCTTCTTTTGACATAACAAACAGCTATAAACCCAATAAGGGCAAACCATGAATCTTATCTTGTTTTTTCGACTCTTTCAAGTCATTACGCGGCGGTTTCCGCTGTCCTCGAAAATACTTTCTTTTTTTGTTCTTTCGTCAGCGTTAGAATCTCGGGACCCTCAGGGGTAATCGCGACCGTATGTTCACTGTGGGCCGCAAAACTCCCGTCTGCGGTCACGACCGTCCACCCGTCATCGAGCGTTTTAGTCGCAGCGGTCCCGAGAGTAAGCATCGGTTCGATTGCAAATACAAACCCGGCCCTGATCTTTTCCTTAGTCCCCTTTCTTCCGTAATTCGGAATTTGCGGGGCCTCATGCATCTTGCGCCCGATTCCATGCCCTGTATACTCGCGCACAATACCGTAGCCATACTGCTCGGCGTGCTGCTGAACCGCCCAACCGATGTCTCCGACCCGGCCTCCGGGACGGCATTGTTCAATTCCCTTTTCGAGGCATTCCGCAGTTACTTTTATCAAATGTGCGACATCGTCCTCGATCTTGCCCACCGCCACAGTTGTCGCGGTATCACCAACAAACCCATCATAAGTTGCCGCCATATCGACGGAAAGGATGTCGCCTTCCTTGAGTTCACGATCATCCGAAAAACCATGGACCACTTGCTCGTTTACGGACGCACAAATGGCAAAAGGAAACGGTTTCATGCCGTACGGTGCGTAACCGATAAACGTCGGAATAGCTCCGGCGCCTCTCATCATTTTTTCGGCGGCATCGTTTAATTCTCTCGTGGTGACTCCGGGGACTATCATGCCGCGGAGCATTTCGCGTACTTCCGCGATTAACTCCCCGACGACCCTCATCTTTTCGAGGTCCTTTTTAGATTTCGCGATAATCATCCCTTTGCCGAAA
>JAOTWT010000041.1 GCA_029862725.1 Acidobacteriota bacterium
GCAACTCAGGATCCCCTTTCAATCTGACGATCGTTTGGGCGAGCCCCCCGGAATCTCCCGCTTCGATAAGACAACCCGTTTCGTCATGAATCACGGCCTCCGGTATCGCGTTTACGCGGGTTGAGACGCATGGGACTTCCAGCGCCATTGCCTCAAGCAGGGATATCGGGAGCCCCTCGACAAAACTCGGGAGCACAAAAACATCCGCAGTTCGCACCAATTTGAACAAATCCGTGTGAACCGCCCCGATTTCTTCCGAGTCTATCAGGTTGAACCGGTTGCCAAGAGCGTACGATTCAACTCTTGCGGCGTCTTCCGGGGACAAAGGCGAATTGGAGACCCATGCGAAATCAATATCATCCCGCTCCGCCGAAACCTGTCTTGCGGCCTCCAGAAAGGTCCAGCGCCCCTTTCGGTCAATAAACTGACCGACGCACATTACTAGAAACGAATCGTCGCGAAGCCCGTTTTTAATCCGCAAAGCCGAAGGATCTATTGAGACCTCAAAGGCTTCAGCAATCTCGTCGGGGTTTACATTGGTGTAGGTCACCGCGATTCGCTGATGCAGCTGATCGCTATAAAGCCCGCGAAAGTAGTTCTTCGAATCCACGTTGGACGCAAAAGCCGTGAAATTCTCAAACCTCGAGATAGCCCGCAATTTTATCTTCCACAGGAGCTTCCTTAAGGGGTTAACCTCCGGCAGCGAATTGTGCATGGTGATAACCACCTTGCAGCGAATACAAAGCCATACAAGAGACATGAGCGACTGCCACGGAGCAAGCTCGATGTGTACGATCGAATTGGCGAGGTCGTACTTACTCCGAAGCGCGTTCAGCATAGCTCTTTCGCTTAATATCTTGATTTTATGCAATCTGAATTTCGCATTCAGCCCTTCCCCGCCGGGAGGCACGAACGCAGGCTCGAAAAAATCGATCTCCACGTTCTCTTCACGAAAGAACTCAAGCAGCTGCCGGTCCGTGCCTTCCGGTAGCAATACCCTTATTTCAAAATGTTTACGGGCCTCTTTGAGAAGCCCGAGGAAATAGACCTGGGCGCCGCCCCATGAGAGATACGGCCAGGCATAGATTATGTGGCTGATCTTCGTGTGGTTTTGATCTTCGGCTTCATTCATTATCGAAGTGTTTGGTCAGCGCCCAACCACGGCACCGCGAAAAGTCTCCGAAAGTGGAGGCTCGCCTTCACCTACCGCTGCGGCCGCTTCGACATTCCGCCTTAGAACCAGTCGAAGCATAAAAACCGTAAATGCGACGGCACCGTGCAGGAAGGTCGGACCGCCGTCAATACATGAGTAAAACCGCCTTCGCAGGTTGTGCGGATGATGAAGATTGACGAAAAGCGCGTTGATCATCTCTTTTGCCCTCAGAGAACGCACGCGGGAGGGGATCTCGTTCGGCTGACAAAATACGCGGGCTTTCGGTTCAATCAGAAGCTTCCAACCCTTCCTTTTTAAACGCGGCGTATATTCGGCGTCTCCAAAATTCGGATACCGGGCCGAATCCATCAGTCCATTTTCCCGTATCGCCTCAACCGGAACAAGGACACAGTTCCCGACGATCAGGTCAACCTCCCAGGGCTTGTCCGGGACGGTCCAGATCGTTTGGTTGTACCAATGCCGCCAACCTCCGGCCCATGTTTCCCATCTGGGGCTGACCTGAAAGAGGCGATGTGGAGTATCCCAAAGCAAAAGCAGGGGGCCGATTACCGACCGCTCGTTGGACTCGGCCGAACCGACCATTCTTATCAAAAACTCGGGGTCAAAAACAGAGTCGTCGTTGATCATCAGAACGTAGTCTGGCTCATCTTTCAGGGCCTCGCGCACACCCACGTTCGTTCCTTCCGTAAACCAAAGCTCCCCGGTTCCCTGGACGATCCTGACAGCTGGAAATTCACTTTTGACGGCCTCCGATGTGCCATCCGTGCAACCGTCGTCAACGATGTATATCCTGATATTGAGCCCGCGCGATTCAACCCTTGCAAGGCTCCGCAGGCACTGAAGTGTGATCTCGCGCCGGTTATGGACCGGCATCACTATTGCAACATTCTTTAACATCTCATTTTCCCGAATCAGGGATTGAGATCCCAAAGCTGTTCAAGCCGGTCTGCGATCTTTTGGCTGTCCTTTGCCAACCCGGCACCGATATACTTCACGTGCTCGGAATTCCTGACATCGTCACCCAGCGCCCGCCAAAAATCATAAACAACTACCGGGCCTCCACCACTCTTTAGATCGGAGGCTTTGATCTCGGCAAACTCTTTATCCTGGGTGGTCACCAAGACAACATCGGCCTGATCCAAACATTGCTGAAGAGATTTCAACACCACAACCTTTCCCTTCAGTTCTGAAGCAGCTGAGTCATTTGCGAGCGGGTCATAGGCCACGACTCGAACGCCTGATGCGGCAAGAGAACGCGCCAGGAAAATGCCGGCGGCTTCCTCGACAACATGGGACATCGGTTTATAAGACAATCCCAGAACCGCAACGGTCTTCCCCTTTCCCGCCATCGGTTTAACCCTTTCGACGATGGCTTCAGGGATGGAACGGTTATACATATCTGTTGTCTCGGAAATAACGGCCTGCCTGCCAAGCTGCTTTGCCAAATAACCCAACGCTACATTGTCTCGCGGAAAACACGGTCCGCCAAAACTGATCGCCCCCTTCAAATACTTGGCTCCGATGCGCTTATCCGCACCCAAAGCGTCAGTTACAACATCAACATCTCCGCCCGGTATCTCTTCGCAAAGATCAGCCAGCATGTTGGCAAATGATATTTTTGTTGTTACGAACGCATTGACCGAGATCTTTGTTAATTCCGCATTCTCAAGGCTCATCCGTTTACACGGGGCTCCGTTCAGCATCACGCGGCGGTAAATATCCTCGACCTGATCGCCGCACTTGGTATCCAATTCACCAAGCAATGTAAAATCGGGATGCAGAAAATCATTGATGATGCTGCCGAGAGCGATAAACTCGGGGCTGTAACAAACCCCAAAATCCTGCCCTGCATTTTTTCCGGACTGCTTTTCGAGAATCGGCAAAAGGCCGTAACGAGATGCTCCGGGGAGCACGGTGCTGGTCAGTACGACATTGTGATATCCGTCCTTTTTGCCGATTGCCCTGCCAAGTTCCTTATATGCCCAGCCGGCGTACTGTAGAGAAAATGAACCATTCTCATCGCTCGGCGTCGGGACTATCACAAAGGAAATATCCGAGTTCAACACAGCTTCTTCATGGTTCAGCGTGGCATGAATTCTCTCGCGGTTTTCCGAGATATATTTTTCCAGATCCGTTTCCTGAACAGGTGCTCTGCCTTCATTTACAAGATCAACGGATTGCTGATTAATATCAACACCGATAACGTTAAGACCGCGGCTGGCAAAAGCGCCAGCCATGCTGGCGCCAAGTTTACCCAGACCGATAACAGAAACATTCTGAATCATTAATCCTACTAACTCCCGGACGCAGGTAGTCTAATCCTGCGTGCACTTGGCGGTCATACAAAGATGCCATCCGCACCGCCGCTCAAAAAAACGAAAAAGGAAATCCGGCAGCAAACGGAAATACCACACCTTTACATATCGGTATTTCACATAGTCCGGGATACGGTATGGAAAAATATGATCGACAAACATATTGTCAATTTCAAAAGCTGTTCCAACCAACTCACGCAAAGATTTACGGTTATAGGAATACGTTACCGGACAACCCGTTTGGGCTTCTGAGTTTTCCGCGATCATCTCATCAAGGCGCCAAAACCTTCCCCTGCCTGATGTCAGAAGTATCCACAATACCTTCCATGAATACCTGTAGTAGACCATCAGTTTCAAAACGGTTTCAGGGCCGGCAAAATTTGTTTTGATTTGGTCGATGATTTTCTCAGGTTGCGGAGAATGGTGAATTACACCAAACGAGTAGATCAAATCATACTGTCGGGGTTCGACAAATTCCGACAGGTTCTCCGCGTTTGCTTCGAAGAACTCAACACGGTCCGTAAAGCCAAAAACCTCTACCCTTTTTTTCGCCAACTCAAGCGATTTCGCAGACAGATCAACGGCTGTAACTTGCGCACCCGCTCTCGCGAAGTTGATCGTGTCGGTTCCGATCCCGCATCCAATTTCCAGGACCCGTTTTCCGCGCCACTTTTCGAATTCAGCAAACCCGGGAATGTGGGGCTCGACAAAATACTTTCGCGCTTCGACCTGGTCGAAGTACTCCCTTGTACCGACTTCGGCTGTCGAATGACGAATGTTACAGGGACGCTCGTTCCAGTAGTCTTTTACCTTAGCGATTGGGACGTCGGCAAAATCAGTATTCATATAATTGCTACTGGCTTACGCACTGGCAGCCGCGAGCTGCTTCTTGCGAACTTCCTTTTCAATCCAGTCATAGGTTGTCTTGAGGCCTTCTTCAAGAGATATTGACGGCTCCCAATTCAGCACTTCGCGCAATTTCGTGTTGTCGGAATTCCGACCGCGAACTCCCTGCGGTCCTTCAATATGCTTTCTCTTGACCTTATAGCCGGCGATTTCCTCGATGATGTCAACGAGTTCGTTGATCGTCACCATCCGGTCCTGGCCAAGGTTAAGAGGCTCATGAAAATCCGAATCCATAAGACGGACGATCCCGTCAACACAGTCGTTGACATGGCAAAACGAGCGCGTCTGCTCTCCGTCGCCCCAAATTTCGATCTCCGGAGAATTGGTCAGTTTCGCAACGGCGATCTTCCTGCACATAGCCGCCGGGGCCTTTTCGCGTCCCCCTTGCCAGGTGCCTTTTTCACCAAACATGTTGTGGAATCTGACAATCCTGGTTTCAATCCCGTAGTCCTCCCGATAATGCGTGCAAAGACGCTCGGAAACCAATTTTTCCCAGCCGTAGGCGTCCTGGGGCATAGCGGGGTAGGCGTCCTCCTCAGCGAGAGGCTTGACATCGGTCTCCTCCTGCAGGAATTCGGGGTAAATACATGCGGACGACGTGTACAGGTAACGACCAACCTCGTTAATCCGTGCGGCTTCGAGTGTGTTCAGGTTGATCGAAGAGTTGTTATAGAGGATCTGGGCGTGGTGGAAGGAAATAAATCCCATACCGCCCATGTCGGCAGCCAGCGCATATACCTGGTCGACATTTCTCGTCGCCTGTAGACAGGACGCCCACCGTCTCAAATCCAACAACTCGAATTCATCGGCGTCGGTTTTCGAAAATTCAGGGTATTTAAGATCTACTCCGCGGACCCAAAATCCTCTTTTTTTCAGATACGTCACGAGGTGGCTGCCGATAAATCCGCCTGCACCTGTGACCAATATTCGTTTGCTGTTATTCATTTCTTGAATTGACGAGGCATGACAGGCAATTATTCATCTTCCGTTTCGTCATAATTGTAAGTGCCTCTGTGATAATAACTTTGGTAATAATAAGAATTGTCTTGAGATTTCAAGCTTACGTTGTTGAGGACGACGCCGAAAATCTTCGCGCCGATATCCATAAGCAATTGACGCCCACGCAGGACAACCTGCCGCGAACTCTTGCCCGAGTGAACGACCAGGATCACCCCGTCAACCAGCGACGCCATCAACACCCCGTCAGTAAACGAGGCGATCGGTGGAGAATCCACAACGATGTGAGTAAATTCGTTATCGAGCACGCTCAACAGTGACTTCATCTGCTCGGACCCGATCAACTCCGCCGGATTCGGAGGTACCGGCCCAGACGGCATGAGATAGAGATTGGACTCCTCGTCATGCTGGATAATGTCCAATACCGCAAGCTTATCGATCTTATTCGACAGGATCGTACTCAACCCTGCGCCGTTACCGATATTGAAAACACGGTGCAGACGTGGCCGTCTCAGGTCGCCGTCAATGACAAGCACTTTCGAACTCGTCTGTGCGAGGCTGATCGCGGTATTTATCGCAATCGTCGTTTTACCCTCGGCGGGAAGACTGGAGGTAATGAGAAGCGA
Source organism: Acidobacteriota bacterium (assembly GCA_029862725.1). Classification (GTDB taxonomy): domain Bacteria; phylum Acidobacteriota; class Blastocatellia; order Pyrinomonadales; family Pyrinomonadaceae; genus Aridibacter. Next base: position 5,979 of record JAOTWT010000041.1, read on the forward strand.
TTTTGGAGCGTGTCCCGCGGTCGAAAGCAGGATCGAGGTCCGCAGTTGACGATAGGCCTCGGACATTGACGAACGGGAATCCTTGCTTATCAAAAGCTCAGTCCCCGTTTCCGAACTTTCCTCGCCCGAACCGCCGACCAGCAACAACCTTCGCTTCGGCATCGAGTCCACCGTCGGTATTACCGCGAGAGCCGGCAGCATGAGATAGTCTTCGACTTCCTCAGTGGTCTTTAACGTATCGTCCAGGTACTCCAGGAACAGTGCCAGGCCCGCTCCAAACAAAAGCGAAAGCACCATCGCCACGCCTACCGTCATGACGCGCCTCGGCGAAACGGGGCGGTCAGGCGGAATGGCGATCTCAACGATGCTTATATTGTTCTTCGTTCCCGCGGCAACTACGTCATTCTCCTTTTGTTTTTTTGTCAGGTTTTCGAGAAATCCACGTTTCGTCTCGATGTCCTGCTCAAGGAGCTTGATCGTAACCGCCGCCTGGTTTTCACCCTGCGCCTCGTTGTACTGGCTTTCAAAAGCGGACCTTACCTTGGCTTCCTGTTCCTTTGTCTGACGATATTTCGTTTCCAGGTTCTTGACGATGGTCTTCGCCGTCCGGGCGCGGAAAGCGGCAAGGCCTTCTTCGTTCTTTTTGCGCAGTTTTTCGATTTCCTCGTCGAGGCCCTCGATCTGTTTGTCTATTTCCTCGATCTCGGGAGCCGATTCGACAAACTCAACAAGAAGCTTCTTACGCTGGGCCTTAAGCCGGGCGATTTCCTGTCGAGTCTCGGTTTCAAGCCGCCGTATACCGGATTCGCGTTCCGCAATAAACGGCGCCATTCGCTCTTCGACGAGGGAGTCTACGTTCACGGATGAATTCCGTACCGCATTATACTCAGCTTCGGCCTCTTTCCGGGCCTCTTCCGCATCGAGCAACTGCTTGTTAAGACCGGAAAGACGTTCGATAACAATCGTCACATTCTCATCTTTCTCGAGAATTCCCGCATCCCGCTTCGACCCGACCAATCGGTTTTCACCGGCTTTGATTTCGGTCTCGAGATTCGCGATGCGCTCCTGCAAAAAGTCGTTCGTCTTCCGGTTGGTACCGGTCCTCTTTTCCTGATTACTTCTGGTGTAGACTTCGGCCACACCGTTGACAACATAAGCCGCGAGATCGGGATTCGTGTGCCGGTATGAAATTGCGATCCAGCGGGTATCCTTGACGGTAGCCCTTGACTCCCGAACGGGGTCAACACTCAGCGAGCGGCTGATGAGACCGACATAAGGTTCAAGCCTGACCGCCTCAGCGATCTCCTCCGATGAAACCAAATCGGAGTTGGAAGCAAAAGATGCTTCCTCTACACCGTTTTTGTCCTTCTTTTCGTCTTTACTCGCCAGGCCGAGCGTTTCAAGCATTCCACGCAGTGCCGAAACGCCATTTTCGCCTTTTTCTTTTTGGAATTCTTCGTTACTGTCCAAACTCAGCTGTTTGACCACATTTCTGAGCAGGGTATCGCTTGTCAAAAGCTGCAGCTGAGTATTGAAATAGGCGGGATCGGTCCCCGCTCCCCGAGCAAATCTGTCGGATGTCACAAGATCCGGATTCGCCTCTTCCATATCAACCTGCACAACGGCACTCGCCATGTAAACATTCGGCCGCCGCGCCATATAGATGGCCGCCAATGTGGTGACCAGGACCATAACGCCCAAAACGAGCCAGAGTCGCTTCCGGATCGCTCTCCAGTACTCGAATAGAGGGCTGTCGAACCTGCCCTCCCCACGATACATCGGATACCGGCCCGTCGCGGAAATCGGGGAAACATCAAACGGTCGTTCGATCTCACCCTGAACCGGCTGTTTTACAATCTCGCGGCTCTCTTTCATATGTGTTAGATCGGGAATCGGTAAAACAGATTGCTCAATCCGCCAGTCAACACCTTAAGCAAGCCGTTACGTATTACTTTTGAGTTACTGGTCGGGACCTGTACGATATCGTTCGCCTTCAGATAAGGATCGTCGACTTTTTGAGCCCGAATTTCCTTCAGATCGTACACAAGTTCCGTCTTGACCTTGCTGCCGGGCTCCCGTCGCTGGATCACTATTGTGCTGGTCCTCGCAACCGGTCCCAGCCCGCCCGCCTTGGCGATCGCCTCTGTCAGCGTAATCGGCTCTTTTAGCTGAATCGTCGTCGGTTCCTCGACATTTCCGACGACGTAGGCCTCCTCGGCCTCGAGTATCGAAACAATGTCACCCGGCAACATGAAGGGGTTCTCTTTTCCCTTCAAAACGTCACTGACGGAATACGCAAAAAACTCAACTTCGCCCGGTGAGTCGTCGTTGACCTTGCACGCCGAAAGATTATCGACACGTGCGACTTGAATGCGCGCTCCCGATTTTTCATAGTCGGGTCCGCCTGCAAGTGCCAGAAGCTCAAGGAGCCGTACCCTGTGGCTTAAGTAAAAACTGCCCGGTTTGTTGACCGCGCCGATGACGGCGAACGGCTGGGAACGCTGTTCAAGCGCCCTCACATTTACAAACGGATTACGCAGATAATTCCTGTAAAGCGCAGTAATCAGGCTCGCAAGTTCTCTTTCGGTCTTACAGACGGCGTGGATCGGTTCGTCGATTCGGGGAAGTATGATTGTCCCGTCTCGGGCAACGGTGACTGTCTGCGACAAGTCCGGATGACGATAGACATTGATCTGAATCACGTCCTCGAAACCGATCTTATATCTTTCACTGGTCAGATCGGCGCCCCTGTTTGCGACCTCGGCCGGCTCCTCGCCGGCCCTGAGGATCTTTACGGTGTCGGGCTTTGCCTCGTCTTTTGGCTTATCGTTCTCCTGTGCCGAAAAGGCAGCCGAAAGGATGCCGGTCAGCACAAAAACGTTCGTGATTGCGAGAAGCTTTCTTAACAACATATAACTGCTCCATTTATAAGCGGAAGGATTTCTCGTACGATTCGCTGGATATCAAAAACGTTCGTCAAATATTTCGGGTTCCATGATGTCTAACCAAACGTTGATAGTAGCAGATTTACGCGCATGTGAAAACCCGTAAGTTTGAAGTCTTACAAGGATTAATGTTAATTTTGCGTAAGTTTTTATTTAACGCGTCCGATGGCTTTGTAAATAGCATACATGTCTAACCAAACGCCGATGCTTCGGCAGTATCTCGACATCAAAAAACAGTACCCGGGAACAATTCTCTTTTTCCGCCTCGGTGACTTCTACGAAATGTTCAACGACGACGCGGTTATCGGCGCCCGTGAACTCGATATCGCCCTGACGGCAAGACACAAGAAAACGGGCAATCCTATACCGATGTGCGGCGTTCCGCATCACTCTGCCGCCGGCTACATCGCAAAATTAGTCAGAAAGGGCTATCGCGTCGCGATTTGCGAACAGACAGAGGACGCAAAACCGGGGAAAAAACTCGTAAGGCGCGAGGTCGTCCGTGTTATAACTCCCGGGACCGCGATCGACGAACAATTGCTTGAACAGAATGAGCCGGTTTTTCTCGCCTCGCTTTTCGGAACCGGCGGCTCGTACGGCCTCGCATATCTGGACCTCTCGACGGGGGAGTTCAGCGCGCTCGAGTTTGAAGGGCCTTCGGCTTGGTCTTCCTTGGTCGCGGACCTCGAAACGATTGCGCCGAAAGAGCTTTTATACCCTGCTTCGCTCCGGCCCCTTGTAAAAAGCGTCTACGGCGGCAAGGATGAAAAGCAGGAAGGCCTCTTTTTCGATGATTCAGATCATTCATCTAACACCTTATCTACCACTACGCAACTTGCTGATTTTGAATATGATACGGACTCCGCAACACGAACTCTGTCGAGTCACTTCGAAACCAGGGGGCTTTCGGGGTTTGGCATCGAGGGCCACACATTTGCAATCAGGGCTGCCGGCGCCTGTCTCCGGTACGCAATAAGCACGCATCGCGCTGCCGCGCGGCACATAACTTCAATAAAATTGGTCGAAACTTCCGAACACATGGTTCTCGACGCCCTGACGATAAGAAATCTGGAAATACTCAAGAGCGCCTCCGGGAATCCAAAAAAGAGCCTTGTCGGCGTTATCGACGAAACGGTCACGCCGATGGGCGCCCGCCGCCTGAGATCGTGGGTACTCCGGCCGGTAGTCCGTATATCGGAGATAAACCTTAGAAAACAGGCTGTTTCAGAGCTAACGGAAGCTATTATGCGGGACCAGATCCGTTTTCACCTGAAACGTGTGTCGGATCTGGAACGGCTGGTTGGCAGGGTCAACCTGGGAAGCGCCAACCCGCGTGATCTGGTTGCGATCAGGGAATCTCTCGAAGAAATCAGCCCGCTTTTGGAATTCCTGTCGGACGCGCGCGCTGGCTTTTTGCAGCGCCTGAGCGAGAACATCTCCCCGCATCCGGATATTTTCGAACTTATCGCGAATGCGATCGACGATGAACCGCCGGTCAGTACGACCGAGGGCGGGTTCGTTCGCGAGGGTTACAGCGCCGAACTCGATGAAATAAGGGTTTCCGCCCGAAACGCAAAACAGAAAATAGCCGGGTTCGAGCAGAGCGCGCGTAAAGAAACCGGCATTTCGTCGCTGCATGTGAAGTTCAACAATGTCTTTGGCTATTTTATAGAGGTTTCGAAAGCCAATCTATCCAAAGTCCCGGAAAATTACGAGAGGCGGCAGACGCTTACAAACAGCGAGAGATTCACGACGCCGGAACTCAAGGAATGGGAATCTTTGGTACTCGGCGCGGAAGACCGCTTGAAAGCAATGGAGTCCGAGATTTTCAGCGAGATCGTTGCGTCAATCGCACGTGAGACCCACGGACTGCAAAATACTGCGAATGCCCTTGCGATTCTCGATGTGCTTTGTTCGTTCGCCGAAGCCGCGGTAAAGCGGGATTACGTCGAGCCCGAGCTCCACGAGTCGGATCAGCTACTTATCAAGAACGGCCGGCACCCGGTCGTCGAGGCAATGGCGGACGCGCCGTTTATTCCGAACGACCTTTCGATGAACAACTCGACGGACCGCCTCTTGGTCATTACGGGCGCGAACATGGGCGGAAAGTCGACACTTTTGAGACAGGTGGCGCTGATCCAGATCCTCGCCCAGATCGGTTCCTTCGTGCCCGCATCGAAAGCCAGGATTCCAGTAGCCGATCGCGTCTGGACAAGGGTCGGCGCCTCCGACGATCTTTCATCCGGACGATCGACTTTTATGGTCGAAATGACCGAAACGGCCCAGATCCTGCACAACGCGACCCCGCGAAGCCTGGTGCTGCTCGACGAGATCGGGCGCGGCACGTCGACCTTCGATGGTCTTGCGATCGCCTGGGCGGTCGCGGAATATTTGCATGATTCGCCTGAACACGCCGCAAAAACGCTGTTTGCGACCCATTACCACGAACTTACCGAACTCGCCGAGAAGCTGAAGGGCGCACGCAATTACCAGATCTCGGCCAAAGAAATTGACGGAAAAGTCGTTTTCTTACACAAGCTAAAACCTGGGAAGGCCTCGCAGTCCTATGGAATCGCGGTGGCAAAGCTGGCCGGACTTCCGTTTGAAACAATCGAAAGGGCTCGTGAAGTCCTAAAAACGCTGGAAGAATATGAATTGGCGGTGTTTGCCGATAATCGTGCGGTCGATCGGAGAGGGATAGGTGCAGCAGCCGCAAATGCCGCGGCAACGAGTTCCACAGCGCAGGTTTCCCTTTTTGCCATTTCCAACGAGGCGTTGATCGATGAACTCCGGGAAACAGACACCGAATCGCTCAAGGGAAAAGAAGCCCTCGAATTATTGCGGAGGATCAAGCGGAGGATTCTTTAGGATCCGGCCGGAGACACGCCGGATTTAGAATCTACTTTATATGTCGGCCCGCCGACTCTTGAGGCGAGTTCTTTGTTTTTGTCGCTATTTTGTTGTTGACAGGTGCTTTATGACTACTTCACTTTCGGCGAAACAAAAGATCGGCCAGATGTTTTTTATCGGGCTGCCCGGGGAAACACTCGATCCCGTCGCCGATGCCCTTATTCGCGAGATCCAGCCGGCCGGGATCTGCCTCTTTGCCCGTAACTGTAAGAACCCAGTGGACATACGTTCACTCTTGGACGATATTCGG
>JAOTWT010000499.1 GCA_029862725.1 Acidobacteriota bacterium
CGCGGACCTATATCCGGAAAGCGATTCGGGAAGAAGGATCTAACGGATAATGCGTTCAAGACATAACTTTGTCGAGGTACTGCGCACTCCCGTCAGCGCAAGCACTGCTCTAAACGAGGTTCGCGACGCAAACTCGGGATGGATTGAATATCGGCACCGGTTCAGCACCCTGGCGGCTAAATACGAAGGGGAGCGCGGCCATCCCAGGTTCAGGACAGCTGGGAAACCGGATTCACCGGGATATGTTTTTCGAAGCTAAGCAGCCTCAGGCTTATCAAAATAACCAGGATCGTTACCCCGACATCGGCCAGTATCGCCAGTGCGAGGTGGCTCATACCAAAGATCGCCAGCACTACAAAAACGGATTTTACGATTATTGCAAGAAACGTGTTAAAGCGGATCGTGGATATCGTCTTTCTTCCAAGCCTGATCAAATAGGGGAGAAGTTCGAGGCGGTCGTTGAGAATTGCGACATCCGACGCTTCGATCGCCGTGTCGCTCCCCGCCGCGCCCATCGAGATACCGACGGTCGAAGTGGCCAGCGCAGGTGCATCGTTGACGCCGTCTCCGACCATCCCGACATCGCCGAATTCTTTTAGCAATTCCCTGACCGCGTTGGATTTATCCTCAGGAAGCAACTCTGCCAGCACGCGCGCGATGCCGGCCTCCCCGGCTATCGTATCGGCCGGGCCGTGGTTGTCCCCGGTGAGCATTACCGGGACGATGCCGAGAGCTTTTAGTTCCGCGACCGTCGCGGCGCTTTGGTCCTTTAGTTCGTCTGCAAGGGCGATGATCCCCTCGACCTCTGAATCGCTCGTAGCCACGACCGAGGTCTTGCCCTCGGCCTGGAGGCGTTCGACACGCCGTACGATCTCATCGCGGACAAGGTGCTCTTCCGTTATGAACGGCAGTTTGCCGATACAATGGTGCTTGTCATAACAAACGACGCAATCAGCTTTGACGCCCTTGCCGTGGATCGCCTCGAAGTTTTCCGCCCGGTGCAGACTTAGATTTTCCGAAAGTGCCGCGTTGGTGATTGCCTGGGCGAAAGGGTGTTCGGAAAAAACCTGGATCCCGCCGACGCACGCGAGCAGATGCTCCCTTGTGTTGTCGCCGAACGGAATTACATCCGTCACAACCGGCTTACCGTGAGTCAGTGTCCGCGTTTTGTCCATCGCAAGGGCCCTGATCCTGCCAAGCGCTTCCACATATTTTCCGCCTTTTATCAAAACGCCGCGGCGTGAAGCGTTGCCAACAGCGCTATAGATGGAGATTGGCGTCGAAATCACAAGAGCGCAGGGACATGCGATGACGAGCAGCGTCAGGGCTTCCAGAAACCAGGGTTCAAAGGGTTCGCCAAGCAGGAGTACCGGGATCGCAACTAAGAGGAAAGCGATCAGCATTATCGACGGTGTGTAGTAACCCGAAAAGGTCTCGATAAACTTCTGGGTTTTTGCCTTCGAACGCGTCGCCTTAAACGTTGTGTCAACAATCTTTGCGAGCGTCGAATCGGCTACCAGTTTCGTCACCCGGGCCTCAAGATAACCGTGCATGTTGAGCGTGCCGGCGAAGATGAGACTGCCTTTTCGCTTGTCCTTGGGAATCGGTTCGCCGGTGATCGTAGATTCGTCGATCGAGGATGTTCCGCCGACGACTTCTGCGTCCATGGCGATCATTTCCGAGGGCTTGATCACAAGTGCGTCGCCGATCTTGATATCTTCCAGTCGTACCAATTGATTCTCACCGTCACGTTTGATCGTCACCGATTTTGGCGTCCGGTCGACCAGGTCGCGTAACGCGGATTTGCTGGTTTGAATGCCGTATACCTCGAGCCTTTCGCCGAGTGCGAACAAGACAATAACCACCGCGGCTTCCTCATATTGGCCGAGATAAAAGGCGCCGACCGCTGCGATTAGCATGAGTAAATTGATACTCCGGAAATTTAGTCTGGCGAGCGCGCGGAGTCCGTTCCAAATTACACGCCAGCCGATCGCCAAAATTATCATGGCAAAGAAGGGAAACGCGACAAGTTGGGGAAGTTCCCAGCCGATCAGCGAAAAGATTTCGAACACGGCGACAACGGCGACACTGAATATCAGCCACTGGAACTTTCTGTCGCTCCAGAGACCGTCCGTTGGTTTTGTTCGCGTTATTTTTGTTTTCCCGGTAAAAATCATCGACTATTTTTTGCGTCTTATTCCTGTCAACGCATTGTGTCTGATGAAAGCGCTCTTTTGAATTCCTTCCAGCTTTAGCTGGACCTGTCGTCGGGCTTATGCCCCCCGGCCTAAACCGCGTGCAACTTGTAGCGACAGTCGACGCGTCCGTCACCCGTCACCCATGATCAAGATGCTCCAGGCCGCGTTCATAAAGATCGCTGATGTGTTCGTCATCGAGCGTGTAAAATACGATCCGGCCTTCCTTTCGGGCTTTGACAAGCCGCTGGTCGCGCATTTGACGCAATTGGTGCGAGATCGCGCTTTGTGAAATTCCCAGGAGTACAGCGATATCACAAACACACAATTCCGTCTTCAAAAGCGCTGAGATAATGCGGACCCGCGTGGGATCGGCAAGCGCCTGGAAAGTTCGCGCCAGCTTTGCAGCGCTGAGACCGTCGATCAGTCGTTCTTCAGCCTTCCGCACCTCGTCCTCGTGAATAAAATCGTCGCATTTTAACAGTTTCGTTTCCATGGCATTATCTGCATATATGAGCAAGTATTCATATATTAGA
>JAOTWT010000120.1 GCA_029862725.1 Acidobacteriota bacterium
GCTTGTTTTTCTCTTTTTCTGATTGTTCAGGCTGCATCCCGATAGTTTAGCGCGATTATCCTGTATTTTAAACGACGCAAGCCGTTTTCTCTCGTTTCAGGCTCAATGCAGCACGACAAATCTTGAGGCAGCCCAAAAAGCTGAACTGACACCACAGGCAATGAAAGGGAAGTACAAGTAAACTCTAGGTTTAGGAGTGTTGATTATCACCGGTTACATCAAATGGAGGCTGGCGCGTTGCGATCATCATTTCTACCAGCAAGACCTCTCGGCGTACCCTTTCGACGATATCACGCCCGTAGCCGTAGAGTTCTGAATTATGGTCGAACTCATCGCGGTCAAGGACTTCAAGAGAGCCGTCTTTATTGAACAAAATATCAATATCGAGATCGACGAAGTCGAGGATGCCGTTGGAAAAGGCCGGCGGCATGTTGATATTGCAGTAGAAGTTTCGAAAAGCACCATCCGGTTCGTGAAATCGAAACACGTTAAACCAGCGCGAAAGCCAGTAATACTCGTAAGATATTGTCCCGCGCAAGATTTTTCCAAGATTCGGGTGGGACACGTCGTCTTCAAAAACACCCCGGAACAGGAGTTCGTCCCCGGTTGTTGACAACAATTCAGCCGTCCAGGATCTCTTGATCGATCCGTCGTACTTTCGGGAGTTGATTGTGATCGTTTTATTCGTCAATTGTTACACGGTTCAAAAAGTCCAGAAATGCCTGATTGAAATCTGCCGGGTTCTCCAGATTTGAAAAGTGCCCGGCATTCTGCACCAGTCGAAACTCAGCGCCCTCGACCGCGTTTTGGATATCCGCGCCGGCGTCTTTCATCGGGTCATCCTCACCAAACATCAGCAATACGGGGATTCGGATACCGGGAAGAATATCTTCAGAACTACGGCGGTTTGCCATCGCCCGCTGAGCGGCAGATATCGCTTTCGGCCCGGCACGCTCGAATCCCGTGCGGATGATGAAAGGCAATTCAGGATTACCGGCGATCGCCCTTGGGGAAAGGAGCGTCTCAACGAAACCATCGACAAAATCGGCGAACTGGTCGGTTCCGGCCATTTCGATCGTCGCCAGTCTATCGGCGCGTTTTCCTGGGCTGTCGGCTGCGGCGTTGGTGTCGCAAAGGATCGCGCCTGAAAACAAACCGGGCACGATTCTCAGAAGTTCGAATGCGACATAGCCGCCCATTGAAAGCCCGCAGACAAACGGTTTTTCCAGCACAAGCGCCCGGACTAACGCAGCGACTTCTTCGGCGGCCGCGGCGATGCTAACCATCGGACCCCTCGAATTTCCGAATCCCGGCAGGTCAATCCTGACCGCCCTGTAACCGGCGGTAACACAAGCATCGACGGTGTTATCCCACATCGTGAGGTCAAGCGGGAAGGCGTGAAGAAACAACACTGGATGGCCCTTTCCGTCATCTTTGTAAAAGAGCCCTTTTCTATTCATCAACCTTGGTGCGGACCACGAGAACGGAGCAGGGGGCATGATGAATGACGGAATCCGATACGGATCCAAGCAAAAGGCGCTCCCAACGGTTATAGCCATGGGATCCGACGACTATCAGATCAGCTCCCATTTTTTCCGCTTCTTCAACGATCTGACTTTCCGGTGAACCGACGACCGTATTGGATGTAACCTGCGTCCCAGCCTCTCCGATTAGTGCGGAAATGCGCGAAATAGTCTCTGCGATGGATTTTTTTGCCTCTTTTCGTGCCGCTTCCTCGATCTCGACGGTGTTCGTAATCATCCCGGAGTAAATGTCATGGGCTAGCGGGAGCGCCATATCAATCACTGTCAATACGCGAATCTCGCTCACGCGTGTCAAATCCAGTTTGCTTAGGATATGTACGGCTCCTTCACTCGCCTCTGTCCCATCTGTCGCCAATATCAGTTTCATTTTCTAACCTCCGCCATGCGGTCAGGGATAACCCGTTTAGTATTACTCGATAAACACAAGACCGCTGCCAAGTTTAAACCACGCATCCAAATCTGCAAAAATGCGCCGTTTACGAAGCATGCGATTTCAGGCCGACGAGTCGGCATCGTCCTTAAAGTTCTCCGAGAGCCTCGCAAGTAACAAACCGGTCATTATGATTTCCGGTTCGCTCATACCCTTTGAAGCGATCAAACCGATCTCACGGTTGCATTCTTTCACAATCGGCGCCTTCGTACGGCCGGCCTTGGTCAGGGACACAATATTGAGTCTCTTATCGCTTCCGGAAGCGGAAAGCCTCACCAGTTTTGAATCGCACAGGTTGTCCACCAGTTTCTTGGTTGTCGGGCCTGAAACATCCAGCAGTCTCCCGATATCGGCCTGCGAGAGGTCGCCGTACTCGAGCAGCGCCGAAATCACACGGGCCTGTCCTGAATGAAGACCGTTTGCCTCGAAAATACGGGTCCTGGCCTTTCTCATGCCGAGGGCAACCTCCTCGAGTTTGCTTACAAGATCGTCGCGGTACATAATTTCATTAGCATGCTAACGGAATTATGCTGAGTTGGCTAATCAAGTTTTCAGGACTTAAGATTAAGTAATGCACAATACGTTTAAGAATAGGAAAATTAAGCGCTTAGTAAATCCTGTAACGACTCGTGACGGAGGCGGGGTTGTATTGCGCAGGTCCATCGGAACGCGCACCCTGAGCGATCTGGATCCGTTTCTTCTTTTTGACCACTTTGGATCGGATGATCCCGAGGAATATATCGCCGGGTTTCCAATGCATCCTCACAGGGGCATCGAAACGGTGACCTATATGCTTGAAGGTAGAATCAGGCACCGGGACTCGGTGGGCAATTCGGGAATTATAGACGCGGGCGGAGTTCAATGGATGACCGCCGGAAGTGGGATCATGCACGAGGAGATGCCCGAAATGAAGTCGGGTCGCCTTGAGGGCTTTCAGTTATGGGTCAATCTAAAATCGTATGAAAAGCTGACCCGGCCTTCATATAGAGAGTTTGACGCGGATGAGGTGCCATCAGCGGTAGATGCGGCGGGAAATCGAGTGAAGGTCATTGCCGGTTCGTATGGGGGAATCGACGGCGCCGTCAAGGGGATCAGCGCTAATCCGATTTACCTGGACGTCAGTATTAGGGGGAACTCGACATTTGAATTTTCGGTTGCTGCGGATTCAAACGTTTTCGCGTATGTCTATCGCGGAACGCTCGAACGTCCTTCGGAATGCCCGGACGCTGAGGGCTCTTTTGAGGAGCCGCCGTACCTGCTTGTATTTGATGGCGAGGGCGAAAAGATCGAGTTGCAGGCTGGCAAAAATGGCACTTCTTTGATCATCGCCGGCGGATCTAAAATTAACGAACCGATCGTCAGATACGGTCCGTTTGTGATGAACACCGAAGACGAGATCGAAAAGGCACTGGAAGATCTACGCAGTGGCACTTTTGTGTCAGATTGAGGAATTCTTGATCTGCATTATGGGAGACGATACATTTTGGACGATTTTGAAGGAAGAATTAATGAGCTAAAACAGGCCCGCGACAAGATGCTTGGGTTTCACAAACTGCTTATCGACCTCGAAAGATCGGAGATCGAGCGGGCATCCGGAAGCATCACCGCGGGGCAGTTCCTGAATTTGTTAATGAACGACGACAGATTCGAATGGCTTCGAACGATCTCGAAGCTCGTCGTGAGGATTGACGAGGCTTTCGAACTTAACGATGGGTTTCCGCCCGAACTGCTTGATAAACTGTGGTATGAGTTCTCCGGCATGTTTGACGATTCCGAAGCAAACAGCGAATTCAAGCTACTGGTTCGGGAGCGAATGGCCGTCATGCCGGAAGCGGACGCGATCAGACGTGAGATCCGCCTTATGATCAAATAGGACCGGGCGTTCTCCAGACGGGGCGCCCGGCCGGATTTAGCTCCGGCCGCTGTTCTTCCAGTCAGCAAGGAAAGCGTCGAGGCCCTTGTCGGTCAAGGGGTGCTTGACGATCTTCTGAAACACTCCAAACGGCACCGTCGCGACATCGGCGCCAGCGAGCGCCGATTCAACAATATGCATTGGGTGGCGTACGCTTGCCACAAGCACCTCGGTTTCGAATCCATAGTTATCGTAGATCAGGACTATGTCACGAATGAGTTGCATTCCGTCCTGTGACACGTCGTCGAGCCTGCCGACAAATGGCGATATGTAGGCCGCTCCCGCCTTTGCCGCGAGAAGCGCTTGTGTGGACGAGAAACAGAGGGTTACATTTACTTTCGTGCCCTCCCCCGCAAAAATCCTGGTCGCCTTGAGACCGTCCCAGGTCAAGGGGCACTTGATGACCACGTTCGGTGCTATTTTGGCAAGCTCACGACCCTCGCGCAGCATGCCTTCGGTATCGACCGCCGTGACCTCTGCGGAAACGTCGCCGTCGATGATCTCGCAGATTTCGGCTATTCTTTCCTTAAAATCAATATCGCCTTCTTTCGCTACGAGTGAAGGATTCGTGGTGACGCCATCGACGAGCCCCAGCTCGGCGGCTTCCTTGATTTCGCCAAGGTTGGCGGTATCGACAAAAAATTTCATAATCTCCTCGGATTTTCGATTACAGGGTTTTCAAGCGTTCCAATGCCTTCGATTTCAACTTCGCAAATGTCGCCGGGATTGAGCTTTGAAACTCCTGAGGGTGTGCCGGTCGCAATTAAATCTCCCGGCCAAAGTGTCATTTGACTTGAAATGTACCGCAACAAAAAGGGAATATCAAATATCATCTGTGAAGTTGAACCTTTCTGCCTTATTTCTCCATTAACCCTTACCACTAACGAAAGCTCGGCCGTATCAAGCTCGGTTTCGATCAAAGGCCCGACCGGGCAAAATGTGTCGTATGATTTGGCCCTCGTAAACTGGACATCCTTTTGCTGCAGGTCGCGCGCGGTAACGTCGTTGAGGCATGTGTATCCAAAAACGTATTTATTCGGATCCTCGCTTTCATCCACATTCTTGGCCTCGCGTCCGATAACGACCGCAAGCTCGCCTTCATGCTCTACCTGTGAGGATTGAAGAGGGAGTATTATCGGAGCCCGGTTCCCAATAATCGAAGACGGCGCCTTTAAGAACAACAATGGTTCGGCTGGGATCTCGTTGCCGAGTTCCCGTGCATGTGCGGCATAATTCCTTCCAACGCAGACGATCTTTGAAGGGGCGGCACAGGGGAGCACTGCGGCTTCGAAGTTCGCGGCGTGAAAGCCGACAGCCGACATTCTTCCGTCCGCATCGATTCCAATATCGGCTATCTCGACCGTGCCGTCTTGTTCCCTGTAATAGAAGGGCTTTCCGTCAGCTATCCCTCGAAACAGTTTCATAAGGCGGTATCTGAGACGACTTCGGACGGCTCACTGACATTACCCGCGGTATCGATCGCAACGACAAAGTAGTAATAGACAACGCCGCGTACCACCGTCTGGTCCTGAAATGTGTTTACATCGAGTAGATCCTGTGTCAGCGGCTGCCAATCGGCCTTCGGTATCGAAGGATCTGTGGAACGGAACACGCGGTAGCCCGCAATGTCCTTCTCAAGATTGAATGCGAAGAAGATTGAAACCTCAGAGGGTGCCGCCGCGATGGTCACCGCTTCCGGTGGGGCCGGTTTGAAAGTGTCAACGGGCGATATCGCGATCGTCTCCGAGGAGAAGCTCTCGACGGATTCGGCATTTCGGCCTAGGGAAACGGCGCGCACGAAATAAAGGAAGGTTTTGCCGAATTCGAATGTCTCATCATCGAATTTGGTTGAGGTAACCGGTTTCTTGTTCAAAAGAACTGCAGGACCGCTGGCCAAAGCGCGATAGATGTTGTAGCCGATTAGATTCGCTGGAGACGTGCCGTCCAGGTTCAAAGCGGGCGCGGACCAGGCGATGGAAACCGCGGTTTGAGAGACCGACGCCTCAACGTCTGACGGGCTAATCGCAACATTTGCAGCCGGTTCGATCACAAAGAAATTAGAAAATGCGGCTTTTTGCCCGGCCTCGTTCGCGAAACGAACCGCATACCTGAGGCGTGCGGCCTGGCCTGCAATTTTGAGCTTGTCTGAAAAGACCTTTTTTGAGAGTCCAAAATCGGAGTCTTGTATCGTCAGCGAACCGATTAAAGTGGCGCGGTCTGAAAACTCTTCTTCGGTCAGGGAAAGAGGGTCGTCAAGTTTTTCGGCAAGCCTGTAAATGTCGACTCTGGAGATCCGTAGAGTGCTGCCCGAACCCGCGTTCCGCGCAGGCATCTGCCAGTAGACATCGATCCGGTCCCCAATCTGCTGACCGTTGATCTCGACTCTCTGTTTAACCCTTTCAATTGGCGGCAATGGGGGACGCCGTTTTCCACAGGTGGAAAATAGGAGCGGCGTAACGAGAAGCATGAGGAACAGTTTAAACAGGTTTAATAGCATAAAGCGGACGTTTAAAGAATTAAGCAAAACTAGAATTAAGCGTCTGTATAAACTAAAGGATATATTGGCGGAGATCCCGGTCAGCGATCAGTCCTTCAAGTTTTCCCCGTACGTATTCCGCGTCGATTACCTGTTTCTTATTTTCCAGTTCAGCGCCAAGGAAACTTATTTCCTCGAGGAGGTTTTCAAGTAGCGTATGCAGCCTGCGAGCCCCTATATCCTCAGTTGAGCGGTTGATCTCAACTGTCATATTCGCGAGCTCGGCTATTGCGTCTTCCTTAAATTCAAGGCTTATTCCCTCGGTATTAAGCAGTGCCTGATACTGCTTAATAAGCGAGTTCTTAGGCTGTATAAGAATGCGTTTAAAGTCGTCCAGTGTTAAGGACTCCAGTTCGACCCGAATCGGAAACCTGCCCTGAAGCTCGGGTATAAGGTCCGACGGCTTCGCGACATGAAAAGCGCCCGCCGCTATAAACAGAATATGTTCCGTGCTGACCATCCCGTATCTCGTATTAACGGTGGTTCCCTCGACGATTGGAAGGAGATCCCTTTGAACTCCCTCACGCGAGACCTCGGGGCCCGCCCCGCCCGACTCTCGCCCGGCGATCTTATCGATCTCATCCAGGAATATAAATCCGGAGTTTTCCGTCTTGCTTATTGCAAGACGGGTGATCTCCTCCATGTCTATAAGATTTTCCTGTTCGTCCCGGATCAGGTAGGCACGCGCTTCGGAAATCTTCATACGACGCCGAACCGTTTTTGAAGGGAAGAGATTTCCGAACATATCGCCGAAATTGACGCCCATGTCGTCCATACCCTGACCGCCAACAAAATCAATCATCCGGCCGGACCGGTCCTGGGCTTCGACTTCAACGACGCGGTCTTCGAGTTCACCCTTTCGGAGTTGTATTCGGAGTTTCTCGCGAGTTCTGTTCAGGCTCGGCCTCGCAGTCTCTTCGATTACATCGATCTTAGGGTCGTCAAGATCTGTTTCAAAGGTGTTCGATGACGGAAGAAGCATATTGAGCAGGTCTTCCTCGACGTTTTGCTCGGCCCTTTCCCGTACATCTTCGAAGGCCTTTTGCTTGGTCATGTCAATCGCGACGTCGGTTAGTTCGCGAACCATGCTCTCGACATCCCGACCGACATAACCGACCTCTGTAAATTTCGACGCTTCGATCTTTATAAATGGTGAATCGGCGAGATTGGCGAGCCTTCTCGCAATCTCGGTCTTGCCGATACCTGTGGAGCCGATCATCAATATATTTTTTGGAAGCACGTCGCGCGCCATTTCCTTTGGGAGTTTTTGACGGCGGATGCGATTGCGCAGCGCGATCGCTACCGCTCTTTTTGCGGCGTCCTGTCCAACAACATATTTATCGAGCTCAGCGACGATTTGCCGCGGGGTCAGATCATCGAGCTTCGGTAGCTCCTCCGCTTTTTTCTCGCCTGTTAAGAGAATTGCCATTATATTTCTTCCAATACGATATCGGTATTCGTGTAGACACAGATTTGACCGGCTATTTCGAGGGCTTTACGCGCGATCTCGGATGCCGAAAGCCCCGTATTCTCAAGCAGGGCCCGCGCAGCGGCGGTGGCATACATGCT
>JAOTWT010000351.1 GCA_029862725.1 Acidobacteriota bacterium
GGAGCCTACTGAGAGCAAACCCTCGTCCGAGGCGATAACATCGCCGTTTCCGGACACAAGAAAAGAATCGTTCCCGTCGGCGACGATCATAAGCGCCTCGAGATGCCGAAGGTACTTATCGGTTCGCCAGTCTCTTGCGAGTTCTATCGAGGATCTTTCGAGCTGCCCCTGGTATTGCTCAAGTTTAGCTTCAAACCGCGTCATTAGGGTGAATGCGTCACCAGTAGCACCGGCAAACCCAACGAGAACCTTCTCATTGAAAATTCGCCGGACCTTCCTGGCATTTGCCTTTATGACCGTGTCTCCAAGGGTCACCTGGCCGTCTCCGGCCATTGCTGTTTCACCGTTTCTCTTGACCAAAATGACGGTCGTCGAACGAATATTAGAGCTTCCCGCATCAAATTTCATATAGGTCTTTGATGATAATTCTTTAACAGCAAATGCTCAACCGGAAAAGCCCTCTATGATTTGTTTAAGGCATCCAAACTGCGTAATATGTATCTTTGTGTATCGGTCGTGCAAAAGAGCCTGTAACCGGGATCCAGCCGTACGTTTTCAAGAGGTTTTCAGGCTCCCGATAATTATCTTAAGGTGATTGTTTAAATTAGTATCGTTAAATAGTTATAATAATGCATCATATCGTCTTAGGATTGGAGAGATTCCTGGATGCACCCGGTAGTTGGGTCGGAGCCGCGGAACGGTTGGGCTTGATTTGCAACCAGGCATCGGTTGACCACCGGTATCGATACGCACCGGACCTGTTCTTTGATCATCCGGATGTGGGCCTTTCGGCTCTGTTCGGTCCCCAGCACGGTATCCGCGGGGATGTCCAGGACAACATGATAGAAACGGGGCACGGCCGCGATCCCAGGACTGGGCTCCCGGTCTATTCACTTTACAGCGAGACACGTGAGCCTACTTCTTCGATGATGGAAGAGATCGATGTGCTCGTGTTTGATCTCCAGGACATAGGTGGGCGCGTTTATACCTTTATTTATACGATGGCGAACGCGATGAGGGCATGTGCGCGCCACGGCAAGAGATTTATTGTGCTTGACCGGCCAAACCCCATAAATGGAATTGATGTTGAGGGAAATCTCCTCGAAGAGGGGCACGAGTCTTTTGTCGGCCAGTTTCCCATCCCGATGCGGCATGGATTGACAGCCGGGGAACTGGCGAAGATGTTTAACGTGCGTTTCGGGATCGGGTGCGATCTTACGGTCGTCGCATTGGAAGGTTGGGACCGATCGGTTTTCCTGGATGAAACGGACGCTCCCTGGGTACTTCCATCGCCGAATATGCCGACGGTCGATACCGCAACCGTATTCCCAGGTACCGTATTTGTAGAGGGAACCGAAGTTTCCGAAGGCCGCGGCACTACCCGGCCTTTCGAACTGGTTGGGGCACCCTATATCGAACCCGAATCGTTCGCTGAACATCTGAACCGATTCGAACTTCCGGGCGTATACTTTCGGGCGACGGTTTTTATCCCGGGTTTTCAAAAATTCGGCGGGCGTGCCTGCGGCGGCGTCTTTTTGCATGTTACGGACCGGCAGATGTTTCAACCCGTGAAAACCGGCATTGCGGTAATAAAATCGCTGATAGATCTTTACGGGGATGCTTTTGAATGGAAAAGGACGGCCTATGAGTATGAGTTCGAGCGGAACGCCTTCGATGTGATCGCCGGTTCGAAAAAGCTCAGGGAGATGCTGGAAAAAGGCTCGTCGCTGGACGAGATCGGCAACAGTTGGGAAGACGGCGAACGGAATTTTAGAAACGATAGGTCCGGCTTCCTTCTTTATGGTGGCGATCGTAAAAGTTAATGCAACGCCTTAAGTGTCGGCGCGCCGACATCTGAAGCATTGCGTGAGGTGATATGGAGAATGGAATCGTGAGAGCGCTGGCGGCCTGGGCATTGCCGGGCGCAGGGCACGCACTAAAAGGCGAATGGACTAAGGCGTTGATCGTCGGCGGGGTGATCTGGCTGATGTTCGCGGTAGCAATTCTAAGCGGCGGGGCTTATTACCCAGGGCTCGAATGGGAAGAAGGCCAATTGCTCTATCTCTTGAACATATTTGCCCGGCTCGGAAATGTCGTCGGCGCGATGATAAGCTGGACCCTTAGTATGACCCCGCCGCCAAATGTCGCGGAGTGGGCGACATACGAGTACGGAGGGCGCCTGCTCGAAGTTGCCGGGCTTCTGAATTATCTTGCGGTAATCGACGCAGTTGATGAT
Source organism: Acidobacteriota bacterium (assembly GCA_029862725.1). GTDB lineage: Bacteria > Acidobacteriota > Blastocatellia > Pyrinomonadales > Pyrinomonadaceae > Aridibacter. Next base: position 2,237 of record JAOTWT010000351.1, read on the forward strand.
TCCAGGGAGGTAGCCGGGAAATGATTCATTTTCTATACCTTATAGGCTTTGCTGTGTCGCTCTCGATCGTTTTTGCGGCGTTTACGAAGGGCGATCTGAACGCGAAGTTTAAATACGGCGTGAAGTCGTTCGGCCAGTTTGTGTTGATCAGCCTCGCCCTTGCGTGGGTGTTCTATTTTATTCCCTGGTAGGAATTAGTGGGGTTTATTGAAGCCGAAGGGATCGTACTTCGAAAGTATAATTTATCCGATGCGGACCGGATCGTCGTCGTCCTGACCGAGAAAAGAGGACTCGTCCGGGGGGTCGCGCACGGCGCTAAGAGGCTTAAGAGCAAGTTCAGCGGGAGTCTTGAGTTTTTCTCCCGGATCAATCTATCTTATTTTGAAAAAGAAGACAGGGAACTTGTTTCTATACGGCACACGGATCTTCTGGAATCCGCATTCGGACAACTGTCAAACCCTCAGTTTTTCGAGGCATTTGCGGAAATCGCGGATCTTCTGATCAGATTTACGCCTCCCAACGAGCGAAGCGAGCGTTTGTTTAATATGACAAAGCACTGCCTGAAGGCAGCGATCGAAGACCCAGAAGGAGTTGAGAGCATTCGTGTCTATTTTGAGATATGGCTGCTCAAATTGGGCGGGTTCCTGCCCACATGGCAAAGCTGCAGGGAATGTTTGCGCAATCTCGAACCTTCTGAAAATGCGGCTCTACATCTCGATTTTCAAATTGTCTGCGCCGATTGCGGTGGCGGGCTCGGACCGGTCGACAAAGGAGTCCGGAACCTTTTTAATTTCGCCCAAAAGACCTCCCCGCAAAAATTCGTGGCAGCGGCGACCGATATGGAAGACCATCTGCGCAGCCTGAAGGAGATTCTTTCCCGTTTGACGGATGCCGTCCTCGAGCGGGCTCCTGCAAGCGGTCTGGAAACCGGCAATGCCTTGTAGGAGGTGACGATGCGGCACAGCAAACTGCTTTCCAAATACACGCTTTTTGCAATCCTGCCTTATTTCATAATGGTCTGGCTGCTGCTAAGTGTCGTCCTGTTTGTTCAACAGGGTAGCCGCTATTCAGAACTAATCTTCGACGCCTTATTGCCCGATGCCCTCATATGGCAGCTCACTTTTGCACTGATCCCGAGCGTAATCGCCTTTACAAGCCCAGTTGCATTATTAGTCGGCGTGGTTATCGGTCTTTCGAGAATGCAGGGAGATTCGGAAATGACGGCGATTCGTGCGGCAGGAGTCGGGAATGCGCAGATCGTTCTCCCCGTTCTTATTCTGGGGCTCCTGCTTTCGTTCTTTGCGCTCTTCATAAACCTGAAAGGAGTGCCTTTTGCCGCCCAGATAGTCAGACAGGTGGCCCTGAAAGCCGCTTTATTCAAGCTAGAGAGCCCGGTCGATCCGGGGGTGTTCAATACCGAGATCGAAAACCTCACGATTTTTGTAAGGGAAGGCGATATTGGGAGCGGGAAATGGAAAAAGATATTTATCCTGCAGGACAGCCGGCCGGGCGTGCCAGGCTCGGCGCGTCTGATAACGGCTGAGCAGGGGTTCGTCGCAACCGAGGGCGACAGATCTGAAATAGTCCTTGAGAATGCCCAGATAATCTCCAGCGATAGCTCGAGCCGGGCGAAATCTTCGATGGAGAAGGTCGAGCGGATCCGGATTTCCGTTGATACGAAACGCGGGGAGATCATCGAACGGCTTCGCAAGAGCAAAGAGACGGCGGAAGAGATGGGGTTGAGCGAACTCGCCGCCTTTGCATACACTTTGGAGGGAACTCCGCGAACCGAAGCCTTTCT
>JAOTWT010000042.1 GCA_029862725.1 Acidobacteriota bacterium
TACTCCTCTCCGTCGAGCTCGCGGTTGATGCGGGTAAGGTTCTCGGGTTTCATCAACTGGAACTGGTGGCGCACCGATGAGATCACCCCGCGATACCGGCTTCTCGCCAGCTCGACAAAACTGCGGTCGCCTCTTCGGACACGCTTTTCGATGACGCGGCACCAATCGGTCCGAAAATCGGCCAGCTCGCGGTCCCATTCGTCGTAAAGAAATGCCTCGTCCCCGGCCTCGAGCGGCTGCTCCGGCATTTCGTTGCTGGCCCAATTCTCGGCGCCCGACACATCCTGCGGCTCGCCTTCTTCGTCATCGAGGCTGCTCCAGGCGTTGAACATGTCGCGGATATTCTCGGCCTCGCCTCGTTTTTCGGTCCGTTTCACCTGGGACTCGGTGGCGGCTTCACCCTGCTTGTCGTCCTCCGTATGCTCTCCGTCGTCCGTTTCTTCTTCCGATTCTTTGGCCTGTGTCTCTTCGGGTTTTACGTTCTGAAACAGGGAGTAAACGCGGCCCGTGGCTATAAGCGAATCGGCAACGGTTGCTCCTTCGAAGGAAAGAAACTGCTCGATCGTGGATTCGATCTCCGAAACGATCTGGCCGTAAAACTGTCGTGCGTCATCGGTGGCACCGCCGCAAAGAGTAATTTGAAACAGGAGTTCGGCGGGAACCTGCTCCATCGGTAAATCGAAAATGTATGGCCGCCGTTCGCGCAAGAATGTCTGCATCAAATCGAGGTCCTTTACCAAACCCCGATATGTCCGGCGGAGCGTCATATCGATTCTCGCATTCTCCATCGTGCCGAAGATCCGTCTTGCAAGCCTCGGCTCCGGGAAGACCTTCAAAACAGCGTGGAAATCGATTTGGGGAGGTATCGCGCGCCTTTTTTTTATCACCTCGTCGCGAAACTCGGCTTCGGTGAGGCTCCGCTCGCCCTTTTGGACGTCTTCGATATAACCGGCAAGCGAGAAAGCATCGAGCTGCTCCGGGGTCATCTCGAATCTCTCATTCAGCTCGACATAAGCAGCCCGTAGCGCCTCTGATCCTTTTTCAAACGTCCCGAACTCGATCTGACCCGCACCGTGCGCGGCAAGCACCTTGTAAAGCCGAAAATCGAGGTCGTCGTTCCCAAACTCATCGACATTCGACGGAAGATAAATCACCCGGCCGTCCCCTATCCTGGACTCGTTGGGAAGTGCCGCCAGAGGCGCGATCTCGACTTCGCGTCCCGTCAGGCCTTCGACATAAACCCGCAATATATTGGAGATGTCGTCAAGTGGGAGGCCTTTGGTCGACTCCTCGAGGAGTTTGTTCGAACGTCGCGTTTCAAGGGCGAAAAACGAGCGTCTCGCCTTCGCCGAGCCGTTCTTCTGCGTTTCAAGACCGGCCTCTATCCATTCTTCGAATTGTCTGAGCGAAACCCTTCGAAGCGCATTCGCGCTCGAGTTAAACGCCGCAAGCGCACTCTCCGGATCATCGACCGCAATTTCGCCGACCATCTTAAGGACCCGGTCGGCGACCCGCATCCCTTCTTTCTTCTTGCGCAAATTGGCGATTCGCTGGAAAAATCCGGGACTCGAACGCAAGAAGGAAATCAAAATGGCATTTCCATGACTCCCAAATACGCCGATCAGGTCACGCCAATTTTCAAATATCGGTTCAAATGTACGAAGCGTTCCCGCTCCGGACGATACAAAATGAAGTGTCACGCTGCCGCCGAATTCCAAGAGCCCGGCGGCGCTCTCCATGAGCCTGATCGCCGAAGCCGCGTCCAGCCCGGATAGATCATCGGGCAAGGCTGACCATAGATCGGATGTCATTCCGCCTGTGCGGGCGGCGAACCTCGATGCCAGTTCGAGAACGCTCTCGGCAACGAGCGGATCGTCAAATCGGTCGAGGGTTTCGATTACCGCCGGGGTGTTCTTTAAGAAGTCCGAAGAATGTTTCGCGGAACGGTTCGAGATCTCGACACCGAGTTTGAGAATTGTGGTGAGCATTTCCTCATCGACGTTCATATTCGCGATAGCCGGGAACGAATCGAATGTTTCAATCGATATTGCGCTCGAAAGAATGAGTTGCCTTCGGCAGATTTGAAACAATGACGATCGGGCCTCCGGCGACAATTTTTTCAACCCTGAAACACCGCGCTTAAAGAATTCGACCCCGAGATCGGCATCGGCCATCGCAAGTTTACGGCCCAGCTCGCCCCAATCGCGCAGGTTCTCCTCGGTCAGTATTTTTGACGCTATTGGGACCGCTTCAACGAACTCTTTGCTGACCTTTAGAGAAACCGAGGCAAGCGACGCACTGGTCTCAAGGGCCGCCTTCTTTTTGTCATTGGGCAGACGGCTGAGACGCCTTGCGAGGCCTGTAAGCGATTGTTTTCGTTCAGAATCGGACACCGTAACAGTTTAGCAAGTTGACAGAGTTTGGCGAGTCCAGCGAGTTTCGTATGTTTGGCGAGTTAATGGAGTTTGCAAAGTCTACAAAGTTAGCTCAGCGAGTTTTGCAAGTTTACTGGAGAAGCCTTACCAGAAGCGATAATTGATACCTGGCCAACCGGAAATGAAGAATTCGCAGCAGAACTAGCGGGTTACCGAAGGCTTTTCCGACGTTATGTGAAGCACGTCCTGATAATAATCGTCCTCTTCCATCGAACAAAAAAAGACCGATCCCTCCGGCGAACGTACCTCGAGCACCTGCCGTTCCTTGTCCAGAAAGATTAGTTCTACGGCCTGTCCAACACACGGCGCCCACATCTTCCATTCCGATGCAGCGATCCGCATTTCGGGCTCAGAGTCATTCCAGGATCTTTGCTGGAATCCGACACAGTATTGAACCGGCTTATCAGCCCAGGAGACAAAAACTGTCTTACCTCCGTCAAACACAAGCCGGACTTCCCCGTCGATCTCGTGAACTTTCGCATTTTCGTTGCCCGCGATCGAAGCGTAATCGGACTCGAATAATTCGTACACGACCTTTTGAAGTTTCACAACCTACCTCTCAAAACCGCAATTTCCTCGAATTGACCCACCGCCGAACATACGCAAATTAACTTTGGAAACTTTGCAGACTCTGCCAACTCTGCAGATTTTGCCAACTCTGGAAACTCTCCCAACTTTGCCCACTCTCCCAACTCTGCCAACTTTGGGAACTCTGACAACTTTGCCAACTCTGCAGACTATGCAGACTATGCAGACTATGCAGACTTTGCAACTTTGCAGACTTTGCCCACTTTGCCAACTTAGTTAACTTCTTAGTATCCCTTCGGCGGAATCCCGTCTTCGTAGACAAATACGTGAAAACACGCGTTGACGTTGCCTTCGATAAGCGCATCCAGGACGCCTCGTTTTTCCATCTCCTCGAGCTTGGCCATCAAATAGTTCTGTTCCTCGGCGCCCATGTGCTTGCGACCAAGATCGAACGCGCAGCCCGATGTGTGGGGCGGCAGGGAACCGGCGCCGCGGACCTTAAACGAATTCGGATTTACCTTGTTCAGAGAGATCTGGTACTCCATCGAGCGCTGTAGAGACGTCACCCGAAGGGGCTTGTTGTATTTCGCGTAAAAATGTTTGGCGAGTTCTTCGAGCGCGAGTTTTGCCCGAGGGTTGAACATTCGCAGAAGCCGGATCTTTATCTGGCGGCGGTGGTCCGGGTTATTCATGTCATACCGCTCTCCGGAGAAATTGGCCGCCAACCGGGCGATGATGTTGTAATCAGGCGAACCGACCGGCGCTATCGGACTCTTTACATCGTTTTCAAAATCAAACGTCGTGAACGGGCCGGTGGTCGAACTTCCGCCGACCTCGAGGACCCAGTAATTGGTCGCCATCGGCATCTCGACGAGAAGTTTTTGATTTCGCTTTTCCACTAAATCGGCAAAATCCATGGGAATCCTGTATCCCGCGGCCTGCATTTCGCGCAGTTTCGCCTTTTGTTTGACGACCCCGTCACCACGCAGAATCGATGGAACCTGCAAGCCTGCCGGCCAGATGCCCGTCGGCCCGACCGGCCCCGAAAAAGCCTTTTGCCTCTGTGCTTTCCAAAACTCTATATCGACCTTGTAATACTCGGCTTCATTGGCAACGACCGTTTCGGCGGATTTTATATCGAGGTCTTCCGCCGTAACCTCTTCTTCCTGAACTTCCCAGTACTGGACCAGCTCGTCAAGATCTTCCTGCTTCTGCCGGCCGAGCGGATCAATCACGGTGATCGGTATGACCTTGTTGTTGGAGACTAACTCAGGCTGCTTACTGCCCGAGGGCGAAAAATCATAAAATCTTGCGATCAGGATCCCGATCATCGCCAGGAATAGTATGAGTCCGGTCGAGCCGGCGGCGACATAAAGCATCAGCGGCCAACCGATTTCGGTCTTGGTTGCGGGTGTGACTTTCGGGGCGTAGTTTCGAACGGTCGGCTCGACCGGCGCCGCTTTCTGTTTCTTCTGCGGCTCTTCTGTTTTGACCGACGGCGAAGCCGCTTCTTCCGAAAATGAAACCCGAATGACCGTCTCGCTTCCAATCGTGATCTCGTCGCCATCAAATAAGACTTTTGGCGCACCCGAAATCCGGTTGCCATTGAGAAAAGTGCCGTTGGTCGAACCCTCGTCGACGATCAGTATTTCATCGCCGTCACGGAAGATCGTCGTGTTCACGCGGGAAAGCCCGGGATCATCCAACTTAACGTCAGCCGGTTCGGTTCTGCCGATCGAAACTTCGTCCGTCAGCATGATCTTCCGGGTTTCGTAGCCGAATTCAATTTTTATAGTTACTGGTTTCAATCGTCTTTTTGCGCTTCACGCAGCTTCGAGACGTCCACAACCTGCGAGAACTGGTCGAAATGAAACATCGAATCGTCCTTACATTGCTCACAGTAATACGAGGCGTCGTCGGCCAGATACATATCCTTGAAGTGATAGGCGATCAGGCATCCATAGCATCTTTGAGCGCGCTTTCCGAAAGCCTCGAGAATGAGGCGTTTTTCCTCTTCATCCATAATCGATTGGAAATATTAACATAGATCGAACACTGGCTCTTTTTGTGTTGTGCGTCGTCGCTTGCCCCAACATATGATCTGGTGTGTTTGGTTCTAGCGCAGATTCTGGTATTTTGTGAAGCAATGAGACCCAACTTCAGCAGCAGTTCTTATGGATTCGTACCCGCCGTTGTGCAGGACGGCAAGACGGGGCGAGTCCTGACGGTCGGCTTCATGAACCGAAAGGCCTACAAACGAACTCTAAAGAGCGGTCTCGTCACGCTCTTTTCGCCGAAAAAAAACAGACTGGCAAGTGAATTCGAGATCGACGGAGAAGGCGGAAACCTTGAGGTCTTGAGTTTGCGTACCGATTGTACCGGCGAATCGATATTGATTTCGACCCGATCGAATGGTCCGGTCTGCCGGAAGGGCAAGGATACGTGTTTTGGCGAACGAAATGAGCGTTACGGTTATCTGCTTGAATTGGAAAGATTTATCAGGAAACGCATTGCGAAACCGGCAAAGTCGTCTCAAACGTCACGCCTGATCGAGCGCGGGGTCGCGCAGATATCCAAGAAATTGGGTGAAGAAGCAGTGGAACTCGTGATCGAAGCAATCAACGGTGGTGACGAACTGCTAAAGGAAGAAGCCTCCGATCTGCTTTATCACTTTATGGTCATGCTCGCTGCCCGCGACATTCTGCTTGACGACGTACTTGACGTTCTGAAGAAACGAAGGAAATAGACTCATGTCTCAGAGTTCGGGTTTAAGCGTCCGGAGTCTTCCATTTCATTCACGTCTCAAGTTTGCCGGGCGACGGATTTATTCAAGCGAAGTGCCCCCTTTTAGCCTTAGCCATCTGCTGTCCATAAAAAAAGTTCCAGGTCCGATTTCACGGACTTGGAACTTCAATTTTGAAACTTCAAACTAAAGGTTACTTGGCTCCGCCGGCGAGTTTTCCGATTAGGGTAAACAGCGGCAGATACATCGAGATAACGATCGAACCGATCGTCACACCAAGAAAAGCAATCAACGCCGGCTCGATCATTGCCAACAGATCGGCGATGGCGGAATCGACCTCGTCTTCGTAAAAGTCCGCAATCTTTCCGAGCATCGCGTCCATCGCACCGGTTTGTTCACCTACCTGGATCATCTGGCTGACCATCTCGGGGAACACCTTTGTTGCTTTCAGAGGTTCGACGAAGTTCTCACCGCGTTCTACGCCGTCGCGCACCTTAAGGACCGCTTCTTCGATTATGACGTTTCCGGCTGTCTTCGCCGTAATCTCAAGGGACTGCAAAATCGGAACACCCGATGAAAGCAGGGTCGAGAGAATTCGCGAGAATCTCGCTACAGCGATCTTTCTGAGAATATCGCCGAAAATTGGCAGCTTCAGAAGCAACCTGTCTATATTTCGACGGCCATTAGGCGTCTTGTAATAGAAACTCGTTGCCACAGCCGACGCGACAAGTACGACCGCGGTGGCCAAACCGCCCCAACCGGCAAGAAAGTTACTGATCGACATGACGATCCGGGTCGGAAGCGGAAGCGCTTCACCGGGACCAAGCAAACCCAAGAAGATTTGCTGAAACTGCGGAATCACTACGATCATGATAATCGCGACCGCTGCGACTGCGACCAATACAACCGCGGCGGGATAGATCGACGCGGAGACGATACTTCTCTTGAGTTTTACGACTTTTTCAATCAACGTCGCAAGGCGCTGGAGAATCAGATCGAGCACACCACCAGTTTCGCCGGCTTCAACCATGTGTGAATACAGATTGTCGAAGACTTTCGGGTGCTTGGAGAGTGCCCCCGCGAGCGTCGAGCCTTCTTCAACATCCTGTCGGACCTGATTAAGCACATCCTTGAAGAATGCGTTGGACTGCTGACCCGCCAATATGTCGATACACTGTACCAAAGGCAAACCGGCGTCGATCATGACAGAAAACTGGCGCGTAAAAACGGCGAGTTCTTTTGCTCCAACCTTCTTGTTGCGGCCCAGCTTGGGGATTTTTATGTCCCGGCCTTTTTCGGAAGCCTGGGTCATGATGACCTGATCGCGTTTCAACAAGGCCCGCAAATCGTCCTGGTTTGTCGCTTCGAGTTCGCCCGAGACCACCTCGTTCAAGCGGTTTCGGCCTTTATATGTATATGTCGGCATGATATTTTTTCACTCCTAAAAGCTACTGACTAACGAACCGGCGGTCTTTTACCAAGCGGCCGCGATTTCATGTAGGGACTTGGGTGCTCGCCTGCGGGCACCGGCGGTCTTTTGCCGGGGCTTTTTTCGGAATAGGCGTTGTTGAGACCCGAACCCCTGTCTATTAATTCTTTAAGTTCGTCGGCATTGGACGAACGCTGCATCGCCACATCAAGGTTGATGAGGCGCTTTTGGTAAAGCGACGCGAGAGCCTGATTAAACGTCTGCATACCGTACTTATCCTGACCGGTCTGCATCATCGAATAAATCTGGTGGATCTTGTCCTCTCGCACGAGGTTCCGGATCGCCGAATTCGGGATCAAAACTTCTAGCGCCATCGCACGGCCGTCACCCGATGCCTTCGGGAGCAATGCCTGACACATGATTCCCTCAAGGACGAGAGAAAGCTGCGTTCGAATCTGGGACTGCTGTCCGGACGGAAAAACGTCGATAATACGGTTGATCGTCGAGGCTGCCGTATTGGTGTGCAGCGTCGCGAACGTGAGGTGTCCCGTTTCAGCGATTCTCAAAGCCATCTCGATTGTCTCGAGGTCCCGCATCTCACCGACGAGCACGACATCGGGGTCCTGTCGAAGGGCCGTTCTCAGCGCGTTCGCGAATCCGTGTGTATCCGCGTTGACCTCGCGTTGGTTTACGACGCAGTTCTTGTGATTGTGAAGAAACTCGATCGGGTCTTCGATCGTCAATATGTGCTCGTGACGCTCTTGATTGATTTTGTCGACCATCGCTGCGAGCGTAGTCGATTTACCCGAACCGGTTGGTCCCGTTACAAGAATCAGCCCGCGGGGCTTCTTACATAAGTCATTGATCACGGGCGGAAGTCCCAGTTTTTCAAAACTGAGTATTTCGTACGGGATCGCACGAAACACCGCCCCCACCGCGCCCTTCTGGTTAAAGACGTTCGCACGAAAACGCGACATGCCCTTCAAACCAAACGAAAAGTCGAGTTCGAGATCTTCTTCAAACCGATGCTTTTGAGCATCGGTCAACACGGAGTAAGCGAGGCGCTTGGTATCGGCAGGCGAAAACGGCGGGTAACCGTCAAGCTGCTTCAGATGACCGTGCACCCGCACCTGCGGCGGGCTTTTGGTCGTGATGTGCAGGTCGGAGCCACCCATGTCGGTCATCTTCTTAAGAAGCTCCGGCAAGGTCAGCTGGGTATCCGCACTTAGTTGTTCTTTTAGACTCATTTACGAACCTCTCTCCTCGAAATAACCGGACGTTTCCGGATCATTATTGATTCTGGGCCTGCTGCGGCCTGGCAGCTCTTTCGAGCGAACGAATGGCTTCTTCGGAACGTTTCTGAGCGGACTCATTGGCATTTGCGGAAGCACGCGCGGCTACCCGGTAAATCCTGCCGTTAGACTCGGTAAAATAGTATGTCCGCGATTGAACGACATTATTTTTGTCGGGTGCCTTGGCGACGACGACATAGACCTTTTTACCGGCTATTTCCTTGTGATAGTCGTTTTCGACCCAGCCCGCGTCGCGTATCATCTGGTCGATAACAGTCCTCCGGAGAGTGGTCGTGGAGACTCCGCCGACGAAGGTGTTGCGGCCCTGAGTGACCGTTTGGCCGGTTGCCGCACCTACTACATCAACCGACAGATCTCCCGTCGATACCTGCTGGGCAGGCAATGCAGTTGTGGCTTGAGCCTTGGTGCGAACCGGGTTCTGAGCTGTTTTGATACGATCGTAGCGAACCGAAGAAGGCGTCGGCGTAGCCTTTCTTTGCTTAGCAGCGCGCATTCTTCGCAAACGGAGTGAACGCTTTCTGGCAGCCACGGTTTTATTGCGCTTTTGACGGGCGCGATAATTAGCCCACCACTTTTTCGAATACTTTCTGACCCTCTTGTTTCTTGCCGGGCGTCGGTTTCTTCTGACGCTCTTGGCAACCGCGCGGCGACGCGCTGACCGGCGGCTTCTTGCACTGCGTCTTGAACTGGCTCTCCGTTTTGCAACGGCCCTTTTGTTGCGTTTTCTTCGAACGGCACGCCTTCGATTTGCCCGTGCTCTGTTCCTGGCTCTGGCTCTTGCTCTTGCTCTTGCTCTCGCTCTCGCCCTTCTTTTAGCGGCTCTTTTTCGAGCGGCCCTTCTTTGAGCTGAGGCACGTCTCGCACGGGCTCGCGCTCTTGCGCTCCGTCGGGCACGATAACGCCTCCGCGCCTGACGTCTCTTACGCGCGGCTCTTCGTCTGACGTATGCCCGGCGGGCGCGTTTCCGCGCTCTGGCCCGGCGCCTTTGTGCTCTCCTTTTTCGGGCGAGACGCCGATATTTTGTCGCTCGTTTTTTCTTTTTGTATTTCCTTTTCTGAGTTTTTACGCTCGCTTCGGAAAATTCAGTACTTATAGGAACCAGGGTCCCGAAAGCGACAAAAAGAATCAAACTTAAGATAATTGCGCGCAGCATACTTCCTCCTAACTACGTAACCGTTTCCTTGACGACTTCCTCAATCGTCGTTATACCTTCGCGAAGTTTGGATAGACCCGATTCACGCAGGGACAGCATCCCGGTTTCGATAGCTTTCTTTCTTATCTCGATCGAACTCGCCCCGATAATCACCAGTTCCCGGAGTTCGTCCGTCATTTCCATTACTTCAAATAAACCTACGCGGCCTTTGTAACCGGTGTTATTACAACGGTCGCACCCTTTTCCTTTGTAAAGTTTTAGTTCACCGGCTTCATCTTCCGAAAAACCGATCTCGACAAGACCTTCCGGCGGAAGTTCATGCTCTTCTTTGCACTCGTTGCATATCCGCCGGATCAGTCTTTGTGCTTGAATTAGATTTACACTGGTCGCGACGAGAAACGGCTCGATACCCATATTGACCATCCGGGAAACCGTGGAGGGGGCATCATTTGTATGGAGCGTGGATAGCACGAGGTGACCGGTAAGTGCGGCCTTAATTGCGATCTCCGCCGTCTCAAAGTCGCGAATCTCACCAACGAGAACAATATTCGGGTCTTGCCGCAGGAACGAGCGAAGGGCGGCCGCGAAATTTAGGCCGATCTGTTCCTTCATCTGTACCTGGTTGATACCCTTTAAATTGAACTCGACCGGATCCTCGGCTGTCATGATGTTTGTGTCCGAAGTGTTGAGCGACTGCAATGCCGAGTAAAGTGTATTGGTCTTACCACTTCCCGTTGGGCCCGTGACAAGCACCATGCCGTACGGCTTATCGATGTTTCTCTTGAACATCTCGAGACTGCCCTCTTCGAAACCGAGTTTCGTCATGTCGAGCATGAGCTTTTCTTTATCGAGCAAACGCAGCACGACTTTTTCGCCGAAGAGTGTTGGCAGGGTCGAAACACGAAAATCCAGTTCGCGGGAGCGGTTATCGATTTTTACCTTAATCTTGATTCGTCCGTCTTGCGGCAGACGCTTCTCTGAAATATCGAGCTTGGCCATGATCTTGAGGCGCGAAATTAACGCGTCTCTCATTTTCATCGGCGGGTGCATCACATCGTAGAGCAGGCCGTCGATTCTGAACCTTATTCGGAAATCTTTTTCATAAGGCTCGACATGAATATCGGAGGCGCCGCGGCGCAGTGAATCGACCAGTAAAACGTTGACAAGCCTGACAACGGGGGCGTCTTCGCTCGCTTTGGCCAGTTCCGCCAGATCGATCTCGTCGTTTTCTTCAACGACCTCGAATTCTTCGTGCTCTGCATGTTCAAAAGCAAATTGATCAAGCGAAACATCGAGGTCCGCTTGATTGATCGACTCATCGGCAGCAACTCTGACCGCGCCGTTCCTGCCGTTCAGGCCGTTTTTGCGCGAAAGCTTCTCGGTGATCTTCTCAAAGTCATTATCGACTTCGACGCCAGCAAGATCGAGCTCTTTCGACGCGGAATAGTATTCGGAAATCGCTTTTTGAATTCCCGCTTCGGAGGCGATAACGGGTTCGACGTTGAGGCCCGTCATGAACTTTATGTCGTCCATGGCGAATACGTTCGTCGGATCGGCCATCGCCATCGTCAGGGTAGCCCCAACCTTTGATATGGGAAGCACGGTATATTTCACCGCGACATCGTGGGAAATCAGTTTGACGACATCGTCGTCGATTTGAAACAGATCAAGATTGATTGATGGCACCCCGTACTGGCGTGACAGCACAGCGGTGATGACCTCATCGGATATGATTCCCAGTTTGATCAGATTGGAACCCAGACGTCCGCCATTTGAGCGCTGATAATCCAACGCCTCCCGCAATTGTTGCGAGGAGATCAAATTTTCACGGACAAGGATTTCTCCAAGTTTTGCTGACATGCTTTTTTGGTAACTCCGTTTGAGTTAGATGCGTGAGTAGGATCCGTTAGGAAAGAGCACTACTGGGAGCTTGACGACAGTGATAAACACTGTTGATTCAGATAATACGTGTTAAACAATTCAGTGTCAAGCAAATTCGACGGCGATTTAAAGATAATTCTTTATCGGCGGTGTCTATTCTCACTCGCGCAGAAGGCCGCAAAAGCCCACGTAGCGTGACATCGGCGCGAACACACCAACAGATCGTCCTGAAAACATGCGTTGTGGGCGCCCCGGCATGCGGTAGGAAGAAGGATTAACGGCCGGTAGTCAATAAAAGGTGAGGATTTATTGTGCACCGGTACAAAAAATCGGCATCGCAACCAAGAGTTACGATGCCGTTCGAATCCGGAGGGGGTCTTTATCTTAATTAACAGGCTTGGGCTTCAAACCCTCACTTTTTATAAGGTCGACGATTTCGGTCACCGCCTCGTGCAACGAGTGAGCCTTATCCGATTTCGCCAGATAAACGGTTCCATAATCAAGGCACTGCTGTTTTTGATCCTCTTTTCCGGAAAGCGAGCTCGATGTATAA
>JAOTWT010000500.1 GCA_029862725.1 Acidobacteriota bacterium
CGCTCTGGAAACAGCCGACGCGACTGCGTTGATCTCGAATCGGGACCGGGAAGTTTTTATTGCGGCGTTGCGGGAGTTTTCCGCCCGTGAAGGTCTGGAATTCAGTGTTTCCAGAAAAATTGCGAGCAAAGCACGCAGGCGGTGAAACCAGGATAAGAAGGGCAGTTTTGGCTATCGATGTTCGGTAAGAAAACACGCTTAAAGTCTACAAAAGCAATCGGTTCGGCAGTTTGTGCGGGATGCGGTGCGGCAGCCGTGAGAGATTTGGCCAATTACTGCATAACTTGTGGGAAAACTCTTGGGGAAGACTACCAGCCGCTGGACAGGATCCGTTCGTCTTACAGGTTGCAGGGACGCGCTTTTTTGATTGAGAATGCCGGAGGACCCTCGAACCCGGATTTGTTTTCTGTCAACCGAAACTCTGTCTCCGAAACGGCATGGGCGAGTTGCGTGTATTCGATGGTTCCGTACGTCGGCGTTGTGTTCATTCCGTTTACGATCGTCTCGTCATTGCTGGGTCTGGGAATTGCGATTAGGCGCCCCTCGGTCGGAGGCGGTAAAATGTCAGCGGCCGCGTTCGGACTGAGTTTTGCAGTAGCAACCGTGCAGGTGTTTTTGTGGTGGCTGCTCTATGTCATACCGGAGCTCGCGAAGCCATTCTAACCGGACTTTCTAATGAATATCGCGAAAATTGTCTCATCCAACTCGCATGTCGAGTACATCGCCAGAGTCGTAGATTCTCTCGATGCCGCCAATCCGCCGAAGGCAGACGATTACGGGTTTGGAACCTTCGTGTCGGTTGGATCGCCTGACGGTGGCGGAATTGTCGGCGTGGTTTTTAATTCAATGCTCGTGAATCCGGAATACTCCGGATACGGGCCGCGTTTGTCGCCAAAGCCCGAGTTGGGGTCCTTTAGCCCCGATTTTTTGAACGAGCAGGGCTGCTTGCTTGCGATCTTGCTGCTCGGGCGGTTCGCGGGTGAGGGCGAACCGGCGCAGGGCATTCCGTCGCCGGTAATCCCGGCGGGTACGGACGTGACGAGTATTCCGGAGAGGGACTTTCTCGCTTTTCATACGGATACCGATGGTAGCCTGAAATTGAATTACTACAGCCAGGTATTGCTTCATACCGGTTCTTTTGCGATTCCCCTGCTGGAGAAAATAATCGGCATGCTGACGTCGACTGAGAGCTGTTCTGACAAGGACGCTGGAAGGCTCGGGGTACTTCGTCGCTCACTGGTATGGCAACGGAACGTCGGGCAGATGCGTCTATAAACTGAGATTCTGACTATTCCCTTTTTGTGGTTTTCCTTTCGAATGAGAACGATATGAATAGATTTTGGACCCTGTCTTTTGTTTTGGCAGCTCTCCTTTCGGCTGGCGCAAATGCGCAGGTGAGGCCGAGAGAAGAGCCGGATCAAACCGTCGTTTCGGATCCTACTCAACGTGAAATGCTTGAGACGATTGAGGTTAAGTACCAAGGCGGATTATTTGGCTATAGCAAGAAGGAACACGGAACGATAAAGTTTGACGATATTAACGAACGGCTTTCATTTTACGGTAAAGACGGAAAAGAGCGGTTTTCGATACCCTACTCTTCAATCGTAGTCGTCTACCCGAGCCAGACAAAGGTGCAGTCCGGTACGGGCCGTGCGGTTGGCGCGATCCCTTTCCCCGGAGCCGGTATCGGCGGTCTGTTTATGAAGAAAAAGAAGAATTATCTGGTGGTGAATTACGACGATCAGGATGTCGACGCGAAGGGGGCCATCAATTTTCTTGTCGATACGCCTGAAATCCTCTTTAATTCGATTTATACGATCGGCGAGAAGGCCGAAATGAAACCCCGCGGCGATTCCTACATACGGAAGAAAGACTATTAAAGAGCGGGGAGGGTCAAGGGACGAGTGTCCCCCTAAACTCAGTTCAGATCTCCGAACCTGTTTTGGACAATGGCCGTCGCGACGATCGCGGCGGTCTCCGCTTTTAGTATCCTGCCTCCAAAGTGCACAAGATCGAATCCGGCGGCGGACGCTTTATCGATCTCTTCGGTTTCCCAACCGCCCTCGGGACCCGTCACGACCGTAACACTTTCCGATGCCAGTTTCTTCGGCAGCCCTTTGGCATGCTTTTCATAAAACAAAAGGCCGGGACCCTCGAAACGGCTTAGAAACTCCTCGAACTCCAAGGGTGCATCGATCAAAGGAAGGGTCGCGCGGCCGCACTGCCTGGCGGCCTCGCCGGCGATCTTAAAAACGCGATCGGTCCGCCATCGCTCACCTCCAACCACTGTTCGCGACGTAATCAAAGGCGTAAACCGGTGAACCCCGAGCTCGGTCGCTTTCTGCAGAATCAGTTCCGTATTGGATTTCTTGAGGAGCGGTACCGCCAACGAAATGCGTAGAGGGGATTCGGGCGAGGCGGGCTCGACTTCGCGGATAAACTCGATCAGAACGGAAGATCGATTCAGCTCTTTGATCAGATAGGCCCGTTCATTGCCGAGGCCGTCGAACGCGCAGATCTCTTTTCCGACAGCGAGACGCAACACTTTCGCGATGTGCCTTGACTCTTCTGGTCCGAGTTCGATCGTCTCCGCAAACTCCGACGGCGAGACATAGAATCTCCTTTCGCTCATTTTTTCTTATCCAAGGCGTCGACACCCTCCGGATACTTCGCCCGTATCCATGACTTGTAGATCTCCGGAGACTGAATCCAAACCGTGAGCCA
>JAOTWT010000501.1 GCA_029862725.1 Acidobacteriota bacterium
AATCGCCCGTTTCTATCCTGTCTCCCAGATCGAGGGCAATTCGTGCTCCGGGTCTCAAATTACCCCCGTTTAGCGAAGTGCCTTCCGCCCGGTTCATCAGGACTGTTTCACTTTCTTCATCAAAGATAATGAATTGTTCAGGAGCAACATCCGTCCCGGAAAGCACAAAAGTCGACCCGGGATCGCTCCCGGCCGTCACTATGAGACCGGATTCGACCGTCTCCTCGTGCAGCTTGCCGGTTTCACCGCGCTTCGTTAAGGTCAGACTCTTTTTCATGGGGACTGGGCATATCTAAACGATTATCCCATTTTATCACAACAATTTAGATACAAAGACACTTGACCCCGCGACAAGACAATGCGTCTCGCGGGCCCTCCTCTGATCCTCAAACCGAAAAAACTCCTTGTTTTTTTTGGCTCGTTGTATTTAAAGTGTTTCTAATCATGCTCGAAAAGTCAAAAGAATTTTTCCCTAATGATGTTTCTGAAGCGATAGAGAATGGTCAACTCCAGGATCATTTCAATTACCCTTCAATAGGCCGGCTCTTCTCAGGCGAGGACCCGGATAGGCTTGACGAACTTCGGCAGCAATACATTCACGCGAAATCCGAACTCGATACCGTCATTCGAAGGGGTTCCCGGGAAGAAGCCGACAAGGCGTCGAGGGCCGTAAAGGCGATCACCGTTACGTTGGAGTTTCTTGAGTCACTTGAGCGCCAAAACGATTCCTGATGGAAAAAGGCTTTTTGAGGAAACATTCCCACGTAAACTCCGATAATTCCTCCGAATTATTAAATCCACGTTCCAGATCGGTTACGACGGAACGAAAGTGAGGACATTGAGCTATGCCAAACGGAGATCCCATGATTACGCCAGCGGAAATTCAAAAGAACCAGCCTATTCCGGTAATTTCGGATTCGACCATCAATCAAAAGGCGCAGAAACCGAACAAGTTTCTAAATATACTCGGCGGACTTGCCGGCGGAGCACTCAACATGGTCGCACCCGGCATTGGCTCCCTGATCGGCGGTGCCATCGGCGGTTCGGGTTCGGCATTTGGTTCCTATGGATCGCTGATCGATCAACAGCGGCAGTTCGAGAAAATGCAGCGGTACAATCAGGTATCCAACATGATGCAACAGCAGCAAAATCAGGCGATGATGGACCAGCAAAGGAAACAGTCCTACAAGCTGATTGAAATGCAGAACCGCGTTAGCATGCAGGCCCAGGAGTTTTCGACGGTATCGAACCTCTTGAAGTCACGGCATGACAGCGAAATGAACGCGGTTAACAATATTAAGTCTTAGATCAGGAAGGGAGTCCGGAAATGAATACCGGCAACTTACAATTAACCAGCGAGGGGCTTCGGGTGCTCCTCGAAACCGGTTTTGTGCTTAGGGAAGCCTCGCGTTTTGAAGACGCCGAGGCTGTTTTTATCGGATGCGCCGAACTGATGACCGATTCCGAGGTGCCGCTGGTCGGGCTCGCCACGGTTTACCTTCAGAAGGGTGATTTTCAAAGAGCGGTCGATACCTGCCGTGAAGCACTTGGAAAGGAAGATTCAAGCGCGTATGCCCGTCTCCATCTGGGCGAAGCGTTGTTATTCAACAATCAGCTTGCCGAGGCCAGGAAAGAACTCGAAAGAGTTGCTGCTGCCGATTCAAATTCAACTTACGCGGAAACGGCATTGCGAATACTGCGCGTCGCCGGAATCGGAGAGTAGTCGAAAAACCAGAATAATAGTCGGCGACGAATATCATCACCGGCTTTTTCCGCTCCATTTATTTGTGTTTCAGTGTCCCGGTCCCGCCTCCGCCTGCCGCTTTTCGACCGCGTCTCTCAAAGACAAGAGAAGCGCACGGGCGCGAATCGAGGACTGTTTGGTGCCGTTGGGATCGTTTTCCACAGCTTTCTTCAAATCCGTGATGCCCTGCTCGTACTTTTGTTTCATAAGAAGCAGTTCGCCTCTTGCCGCAAGGGCGTCGACATTAGCCTTATTCAGCCTTATCGAATCGTCAAACTGACGAAACGCCTGATTGTAGTCCTGCTTTCTGAAATAAATGGCTCCAAGCTGGGAATGAAAAACGCTGTCGTACGGGTCCGCCGCGACCAAACCCTTATAGATCGTCTCGGCCTCATCCAGCCGGCCAGTTTCCATCAATTCGTAGCCCTTTCTCGCAATCTCGTACTGTCGTTCTTTGTTCAGACCGACGTATTCCGCGATTGTTATCTCACCCGCGACAAGTTTTTCTTCGTTTATTTTTTTCACTGTAATTCTCCGCTTTCGACATAAAAGCCAAGACGAGCCGCGGCTCGTCCAGGTAACACATGTATGTTTAGACCATTAGCGCCCGGTTCCTGTTTGCGAAAAACGTCTCGTTCATGTTGGTAAGCCTGGAAAGCGCGTCAAACATATCCGAGAGCGCCCCGAACATCTCTTCCATCTGCCTTTGGTGCAGTCCGCAAGCGTAAGGTCTTGGTTCGTCAAACCTGTTGCCGAAGATCGGGTCGTAATAAGGATTGGACCCGTAATCGTTTGGCCTCCAGTTGGTATCCCAATTTCCGAACAACTGCTTTAGGAACTCCATGATCGACGTGCTGGCAGTGGGCGATCCCGGCGCGAGCTGGTTTCCGAGCGTGAACGAGGCACCTCCGTTGTTGCTGCCGATGATCTCCCGCCCGCGAAATGACCAGTCGTCGGTCTCACTTCCCATAACAAAGA
>JAOTWT010000502.1 GCA_029862725.1 Acidobacteriota bacterium
GTCCTTGGAGTCGATGTCGCAAATACCCTTTTTCCTTTTTCAAACGCTTTGGAGCGCAAGATCCAGATCGAAGGGCGGCACTACCGCGTCATCGGTGTGCTCGAAAAAAGGGAGATCTTCATTACAGGCGAAGAGGCCCCGGACAACGAAAACAAAGCTGTCTATATTCCGTTCAAGACGATAAAGCAGCTATATCCCGCGAATGAAGACTGTTTCATTATGACGACAGCAAAACCGGGAAAGGTCGACGAGGCGCTGGAAGAGATCAAAAACATACTTCGCCGCAGAAGAAACGTTCCGTTTGGCAAACCCAACAATTTCGGCGTTACGACATCCGATCAGATACTCGAGCAGTTTGGAGCGATCACCGGCGGGATCTTTCTGCTGATGGTCGCGATCTCGAGTGTCGGCCTCCTGATCGGCGGTATCGGCGTTATGAACATAATGCTCGTCTCCGTCACTGAGCGGACAAAGGAGATCGGTGTCCGGAAAGCGATCGGCGCACGCCGCCTTGATATCGTCACTCAGTTTCTTATAGAAGCCGCCACGCTTACGAGCATCGGCGGAATTGCCGGTATCGGGCTTGGAGTGATCATGTCACTCCTGGTCCAGATGATTCTCCCGACCTATATCCCGCTTTGGGCACCCATCGTCGGTTTTGTGGTTTCTGTGGGCCTCGGCGTGGTGTTCGGGCTCTGGCCGGCTTGGAAGGCGGCGAGGCTCGACCCGATCGAGGCTTTACGGCATGAATAGGCGCCGCACTGAATCTTATTCGGGAATGTAATTTTCTTGACTCGACCTCTGCTTTTCACATAGTCTACAACTACTGTCCAAAGAGTTTTTCCTGTCGGTGTGCGGTTGCAGCTTCGGTGATCGCTGAATCGTCGATGGTCGCTGCATCCTTTTGTATTTATTCTCCGGTATAGACGATAACGATTAGAGCAGTTTCGTTTTCCGGCTTCGTGACTCAACATCGACTGAAATTCGAGTCACCAACCAGTAGACATATTTGTGGAGGTTCGATATGCGTCGTTATACTTCAACTTTCTTAGTTTTTACGGTTATTGTCTTGGGTGCGGTCATGGCCGGTTGTCCGAGCGGCGGCGAAGGAACAACTACCGGGTCATCTGAAGATGGAAAGATCCCGATCACGACAGCATCAGAAGACGCGAAAAAGGAATTCTTACAGGGACGCGATCTCGCCGAAAAGCTTCAGCTTCAGGATTCTCTCAAGCATTATGACAAGGCTATTGAGCTCGACCCGAATTTCGCTCTGGCCGAACTGGGACGGGCAAACGCCTCTCAAACCGCCGGCGACTTTTTCGAGCATTTGGAAAAAGCGGTGAACCTTGTAGGCAAGGCGTCGGAAGGCGAAAAACTTCTGATTCTTGCGACTGAGGCCGGCTCGAACGGCGAGGTTGTCATTCAAAAGGACTATCTCGACAAACTCGTCGCCGCATTCCCGAACGACGAGCGGGCGCGTTTCAGCCTCGGAGGCTATTACTTCGGACAGCAGGACTACCCGACCGCGATCGAGCACTACAAGAAAGCGACCGAGATAAACCCGAATTATTCGCCCGTTTATAACATTCTTGGTTACGCCTACCGTCAGAACGGGGATTTTGAAAATGCGGAACAAGCGTTCAAGAAATATATAGAACTGATCCCCAACGATCCGAATCCTTATGATTCCTACGGTGAGCTCCTTCTAAAAATGGGCAAATTCGGTGATTCGATCGTTCAATACCGCAAGGCGCTTTCGATCGATTCGAATTTTATCGCGTCCCACGTCGGTATCGCTTCAAACCTGATCTACCAGGGCAAATACGACGAGGCGAAGGCTGAATTCGAAAAGGTCACCGGGAAGGCACGCAGCGACGGCGATCGCGCAACGGCGTTATTCGGAATGACGGTCGTAGAACTCGATGGCGGTGCTATGGACAAGGCGCTCGAGAATGTCGATAAGCTGTACAAATTATCCGAACAGAGAAAAGATTCCGCCGCAATGTCCGGAAACCTGCAAAACAAGGGAGCAATCCTGGTCGAGATGGGGAAACATGACGAGGCCCAGGCCGAATTCGAAAAGGTCGTCAAAATCACCGAGGAATCCGATCTCTCGCAGGAAATCAAGGACAACACCAAGCTGTTCCATCATTACAACATGACGACCGTTCTCTTGGGCAAGAACGACATTCCCGCAGCAAAGGCGGAAGCCGAAAAGTTTCGGGAAGGCGCCGATGAGTCGAAAAACCCGGCGCAGATAAGGCAGGCACACGAACTCGCCGGCATGATCGCGCTCGCTGAAAAGGACTATGATAAGGCGATCACGGAACTGGAACAGGCGTCACAGCAGAACCCGGCAAACCTTTACCGTCTGGCGCAGGCTTATCAGGGTAAAGACGAAAAAGCCAAAGCGCATGAATTTGCGAACAAGGCTGCCGCATTCAATTCGTTGCCCCAGCTGAACTATGCGTTTATCCGTGTCAAGGCTCAGAAATTGGCGACCGAAACCAAATCGGGGTGATTTCAGCGACGACCGCAGAGAGAACAAAAATGGGCGGATTATCAAAAACGCCGCCCCGGAACCTGCTGAATACCGGAGTTTTTTCATAGCTTTGCCCGTCTAATATGGCGGGCAAAGTGCTTTTTGATCCGAGCACGTCGCTCGGTGGGGCTATTCGAATTGATCGGTTTCGGAATTCCCTGTTTCGCACTAGACC
>JAOTWT010000504.1 GCA_029862725.1 Acidobacteriota bacterium
TCAACGAGAAAGAAGTTGCGAAAGTGGCTCTCGAGCGATACCTGACAATCGCCGCCGGATAGTTCTTTACTAACTTGGCGGAGAGTCTTTGTTTGTAAAAGGGGGCTGCGGGAAAACCGGTTAAGAGTTTGGTAGTATGGTTGTTTTCTGATCGAGCGACATAATAAAGGGTCGTGGATCGGCGCTTTTTGGGTTTATGGGGTTGGCTTTTAAGGATTTTGAACGAGTGCAGCGTCTCGAGGTGATCGAATCGATCGCTTCGGGACAAAGCGTGCTGCATCTGGGATGTACGAACTATCCCTATACCAAAGAGGCTATCGAGTCGGATATGCTTTTGCATGACAGTCTTCAGGAGGTTTCAGGCGAATTGTACGGTTTCGACCAGGACCGGCGTGGAATTGAAATTCTCGAAAAGCGCGGTACCAAAAATCTGTATGAAGCGGGCCTCGAACGCCTCGAAGAAGTAGATCTCGATAGAAAGTTCGATGTCATAGTTGCCGGCGAAATCATCGAGCATTTGAACAACCCGGGTTTATTTCTCGAGGGAATCAAGAGATTCATGAATCCCGAGACCAAGCTCGTAATCACGACAGTAAACGCCTACTGCGCGATGAGGTTTTTTGTTTACTGGCTGCGCGGAAAACAGGGGTCGAACGAGCCGGTGCATCCGGATCATGTCGCGTATTATTCATACAGGACCTTGAGCCTCCTCTTGCAACGACACCGGCTCAAACGGACAAGATTCATGTTTTACGATCTAGGCGTCGAGCACCGGCCGCATAATCGCTGGTATATGAACATGTTCAATGATCTGGCGGTGCGCTTGTCTCCGCAGCTTTCAGACGGGATAATCGCAGTGTGCCAATTGGAAGATGAACCATTCGAAACGCGGGGAGTTGTGGGCTAGATCTACGGCTTCGAGAGAATACGCGAGCATTTAGTATATGGCCAGAAGCCAACCAGACAATCTCACATTTCCATCATCGCGGCCGCCGGCACTTTTGTTGCCTGCCGTTGTGTTGTGGGGCATCGTTGTGGCAGCGGTCGTAGTATTTATGTGGATGCAGTCCGATCTGGGGGCGAGCGGCGGCAACCTTTATTTGATCCCGTGGTCGATTCTTGCGGGTGTCGCAATCCTCGCGGTACCTGCATACATCTTTTATAAGAGCCAGTTTGATCTTTTCCATCCGCTTATCTTTGGCGTTTGGTCCTATATTTTTCCGGCATTTGTGCTTGGCGGGCTTATTTTGGCCTTTGGTTTGTCAAATCCTTACTTCCTGACATTGATCGATTACCCGCAGTACCACATCCCGTACTCGCTGTTTTTGGTGGTCCTTGGTTACTTCAGCGTCGTTGTGGGGTTTTATCTCCCGTTCAACGCCTATATTGTGAGGCGCACTGAAAACCTGATACCCGATTTGAACTGGGACCCGGAAGACCTGTGGCTTCCCGGGTTTGTACTGATGATGATCGGGATCGGCTTTAACATACTCGGTTTTTTGCAGGGGCTCTTGGGGTATCAAAGAATCGATGAGACCGGGATTTTCGACGGACTGCTCTTTTTCCTGGCGGTTATTTTCCTGATTGGGAACATGCTCCTCTGGCTGGTGGTGTTTCAGGCGAAAGATAAGTCGGGACCCTACTATCTGGTCCTGACGGTCCTGGTCTTGATGGTGCCCTTGAAAATGGCCCTGCAGGGCAATCGGGGAAGCCTTTTGGGAAGCGCAATTCCCATAGCATTGGCTTTCTGGTACTCAGGCCGCAGGCTCAAACTCCAGCATTCATTTGTTTTCGGTGTGGTCCTTTTTTTCGCGACATCGATCGGAATCGTCTACGGCACGACCTTTAGAATGATCAAAGGATCGGAACAGAGGATGGATACCGGGGACTACGTGGGACAGGTTGTCGAAACCATAGACTATATTTCAAGAACCGATACCGTGAAATTGTTTGATGAAAGTACGGCGGTTTTGTTCGCGCGTATCGACAACCTGAGCTCACTGGCGGTTTTGGTTGCAAACTATGAGCAACTTGAGCCCTACGAGGCCAGTTACGGTCTCAAGGACAATATCTATAACGACCTCGTTACTTCTTTGGTCCCCAGGTTTTTATGGCCCGACAAACCCAGCACGTCTGATCCCAGAGCTTTTGGAGATCTCTATTTCAACTATGGCGAAAACTCGTTCGCGATAACACCCTTTGGGGACCTCCTTCGAAACTTTGGTCTGCCCGGTGTTGTTTTGGGCATGGTGCTTGTCGGGTTTTATCTGAGAATGATCTATTCGATCCTGATCGAAACCGAAAGGCCCCGGATATGGAAAAAAATGGCCTTTTTCCCGCTTTTGATCGTTATTTCGTACGAGTCCTTTTACGCGACCTACTTTCCATCTTTTGTTCGAACCGTTTTTGTAATCATAATCAGCCTCTTGATCATCAAATTCCTGGCCCCGCGGCGCTCACTTCCGGAGTAAATATCCGGGCCTTCCGTAATTAGCCGCGAAAGCCCCGCTTCGGAGTTTTAATATATCAACGGTTCAAGTTAGAATTGCGTTTCGCCCGGATCGCCGCATACCCGTGAAATCCTAAGCTTCCGTGGGCGGATTGGATTCCAGACGAGGTGCCTTCGAATTTATGGACCAATACGACGCTTATATTCAAAAATTCAAAGATCTGAAAATCGCTGTTT
>JAOTWT010000505.1 GCA_029862725.1 Acidobacteriota bacterium
CGAATCGTCTGGGATCGCCCGAATCCGGTCCCATTCCGCGTGTATGGGTATTTCGGGTACGCTCCCAAGCTTAGTCACATGACTCAGAATCTCGATATCGAATGTCTTCAGAAAAGCCTTTGCAAATCCTCCGCACGCAACTCTTGCCGCCGTCTCGCGCGCGGATGCCCTTTCGAGCACGTTCCGCAGGTCGCGCGTCTGATACTTTTGTCCTCCTGCGAGATCCGCGTGACCGGGTCTCGGCCTTTTGACGGCTTTGTTGTTCTTCGGTTTCTGCGCCTGCGGCAGATGAGACATGACATCTTCCCAATGAACAAAATCCTTGTTTTCGATCAGGAACGAGATTGGCGAGCCGATCGAGAACCCGTGCCGGACTCCGGATATGATTTCGATCCGGTCGTTCTCTATCTTCATACGTCCGCCGCGGCCGTAACCCTGCATCCTTCTTTTGAGATCGTGATCTATATTTTCAGGGTCGATACTCAGGCCGGCGGGTATTCCCTCCACCACCGCGAGCAGTGCCCTTCCATGTGACTCCCCGGCAGTTGTAAATCTAAAGTTCATACGTTTTCACCAACCTCGGTATCGATATTGGAAGCCGGAATCAGCTTTCGCCTGAATACTATCAAACCGACACTCGTAAGGATCAGCAAGCCGCCCCCAAGAGTCTCGAAACGAAGCCGTTCTCCGAGAATCAAATTTCCGCAAATGACTGCAATTAATGGGGTAACGAGAGCAATCGTCATTGCCTTGGAAGACTCAACTCTCCTCAAAAGCCAGTAATAGAGCCAAAATGAAACCACAGTTCCAAGGATCGCGAGGTAAAAAACACTCAATACGCCAAGCGCCGTGATCTCGATGTCGAGTGGATTCCCTTCCGCGATTAGGGCAATCGCAATGATCGGAACCGTACCGCAAACCATCTGGCCAAAAAGAAGCGTCGCCGGATGCATCGCGCTGCCCTTCGCTTTTGTAAGGATCGATGCGTGTGCGGCGGCGAAAGCACCGATGACGATCGCGGCGGAACCGGCGAAAGCCATCGTACTCTCGATTCTAAGCTGATCATAAAAAATCACGGCGACTCCCGAAATTCCGATCACGAGGGCACCCACCTTGAGCCAAGTGATCTTCTCCTCGGGCAAATACATCGCTGCGAGCAAGAGGCCGAAAACCGGTATCATCGCCTGCAGCACGGCGGCAAGTCCGGATGTGATGTGGAGTTCGCTCCAGAACACGAGAGAATAATTGATCGAAAACTGAAAAAACCCGGTCACTGCCAAGAGCTGCCATTCGGTCTTGCCTTTCGGAAAAGGTATCCGGACCGAATAGAGAAGTATTCCAACAACCAGAATCGAGAACAAAAATCTGATCATCGCGAAACTAAACGGCGGGATTTCTTCGAGACCCACCTTAATAAAAAGCCAGGTCGTCCCCCAAATCAGGCAGAGGGCAAACCACACAAGGAATTTCATCGATCTGATTGTACGCCGTAGTGGTAAAAGTGTGAATCGACAAATGGCCGCTTCATGCGAAAGAAGCGCCTAACATGGAAGCCGCGGGTTCGATTTGCGAAACCCCCGCCAAAATCTGAACGCAGGTCATATCACACGGACTCGTAAAAACTGAGAGCCGTTTCGCCCTGACGCAGCAAACGCCAACGCCGGAGACGGCCCATCTCGTCGACGAGGTGGTTCTTGAAGTGATGCTCGACGATCACGACGGCATTCTCTGCGAGTATTCCGTAAGAATCATCGGCGAGGTTCGAGAGTGTCCCAGCGTAATCGCTATCATACGGCGGATCGAAATACACGAAATCCCAGGCGCCTTCTCTCTGCTGTCGGAGAAACTTCTCGGCATCGCTGCATTCAACGACGGTCAATTCTTCGGGGACCCCGAGTAAATCGAGGTTCTCCTCGATCAGCGCGCAGTTCTTTCTGACTTTTTCGACAAATCCTGTATAACCCGCACCGCGCGAAAGCGCCTCTATTCCGATAGCCCCGGTTCCCGCGCACAAATCCAGAAAACGGGTTTCGGGAGTAATTGAAGGGCCGATTATGTTAAATAGGGTTTCGCGAAGCCTGTCGGATGTCGGCCTCGTACGGTTATCGGGCGGACTCTTAAATTTTCGCCCTCTGTATGATCCGGCAATTACACGCATTTCGAAAATCTTCGTGATACAAACAACGCGGCATGAAAAGCAATCGGCGTGCTATTTGTCGCGGTCGTAAAAACTGATGGCCCGCTCGTCCTCTTCCTCGACCACGACCTTCCAGCGCTTCAGTACCCCGATCCGTTCCGGGAAGAACATCTCGGCGTGATGCTCGATGACAAATACGCCTCCGGGTTTGATAGAAAATCCACGCCCAAAACATGCCAAAGCCTCGTCATAATCGTAATCGAAGGGTGGCGAGAAAAAGACGACATCCCAAAAACGTCGCCGTTTTGACATTTGCTTTAGGAAGGGTATGGCCTCGGATTCGACGATTTCGCCATGACCTTCACTGATTTCGAGGGCCGTGAGGTTTTTGCGGATTAATGAACAATTCTTCGCTTTGCGCTCGACCATCGTTGCCAAAAGCGCGCCGCGCGAGATCGCCTCGATTCCGACCGTTCCTGTGCCGGCGCAAATATCAAGAAACCTATGGGCGCGGACCCTGCGGTAAAGTATTCGAAATAG
>JAOTWT010000044.1 GCA_029862725.1 Acidobacteriota bacterium
AGATACTTAACAACAATGAATTAGAAACTCAGAAACCGACAACTCTAATCTAACACGTCCGCGGCATGCTTCATCGTCGGCCAGTCCGAAGTGGAGCCCATTATTATGCTGACGAGAATTTCATTTACCATTTCTTCATTTACCATTGAACACGGACGTACACTACTTAAGCCTGTTTCATGCCGGAAATCCTAATTGAAAGACAAAAGAAACCGTTAGAGCGTAAAAGCGGATGCCCACGAAAATCAATGATCAATGTTCCATGCTCAATGGTCAAAGTCAATGATCAATGTTTCCTCACTCTGCCCTCGACCCTTGGCTCGTATCTCTCAAACGTTTTCATGTACCTGATCATGGACTGGAGCATTTCGACACCGGTGTTCTTGTACCTGGAAGCCTTTTTGAACATCAAAAAGCCGTCGCCGCCATCGGCCAAAAAGTTCGATGTCAAGACTTTATAGGTTTTCTCGTCACTTAACGGTTCGCCTTTGATCCTGCAGGAAACGATGCGTTTTCCGGCAGCTTTGCTTTCGTCATAGGCCATCTCCACTCCCTTCGAAACCTGCAAGATACCGTTTGTCAAACCAGCGCCATGTTCGAACATCGCGCGCACGTCGCTTCCCTTCATCTCAAGCTGTACTACCGTATTCGGAAACGGAAAAGCGGAGATCAGTTCACCGACCGAGACCGGACCGGCATCGATATCCTGCCGCAAACCGCCGCTGTTCGTCACGGCGAAATCGTATTCGGGGTATGAATTCAGCATCGCGTCGGCGACCATATTTCCGAGCAGTGATTCTTCGCTATACGAACGCGTCAACGCCCTGGTGCTCGTCGTGACCGTTTCTTCGGTGATCGAACTGAGCCTGGTTTTCCACTTGTCGATTACCGCGAGCATGTTTGGATCATCTTCCACCTCGTCGTCAAACAGGTAATTGAAGTGATTCTTATAAGCCGTGATCTTGTCGGTCTTCTTATCGTAGGTAAGTTCCAGCTTTCCGAGTTCGATCGTATAGGCATCGGTCGAGACTATGATCGTACCGTTCGATACAAGGGGCTCAGGCGTGCCGCTGTGGGGATGACCGGTCACCATGATGTCGATCCCGGGCACATTACGCGCGAGCTCGATATCCTTTTCGTGATTTCGCGCGACATCGCCGGTACCGCCCGAAGACTGCGTGCCCGGGATGCCCTGGTGGATCAGCAACACGATGAGGTCGGTCTTTCTCTCAAGTTCTTTTATGTACTTGCGCAGATAGACTTCCTCGTCGCGGGCCTCGATGCCCTGTATCATCTCGTCCGCCGTCGTGTCATAAAAAGCGAATCTCCCGTGGAGGCCAATAATTCCGAGGCGGATTCCGTTGACCTTTTTGATGATATGGGGTTTGTCCCAGACGAGTTTGCCTGTTTCTTTGACGAAGAGATTGCCGTTTAGAATCGGAAATTTTGCTTTTGAGAATTGTTGCTGCGCGTTTTGCCAGTTGTGGTCGAACTCGTGATTCCCCGCAGCGGCCGCGTCGAGGCCGAGGTAGTTCATCGCGTCGATTACTGCTTCGCCTTTTGTCAAAGAGCTGACATAGGGTCCGGTAAAAAAATCCCCGGCGTCGAAATAAACCGTGTGCGGATTTGCGGCCTTTTCGCGCTTGACGAGGGTTGCGATATTGGCAAAACCGCCGACCTTTCTTGTTTTGCTGACCCAGGGGACAATGTGGGGTTCGAGGTGCGAATGAAGATCGTTTGTGTACAGGATCGTGAGGTTTGTACCTTTGGCGGCGGCCGAAAGAGAAATCGCAAGGGTGAGCAGGACAGAAATGAAGAATTTTCGCATTTGCGTATTATATGGCCAGCAGCAAAAAACATGAAGCGGAAGAGATTTGTTAACGAGCAGCCTTTCTACCCGTTTAGAAACACAAGACGATTCCCGGCGATTTTTTGCGCCTCAGCGGCAGAACTTTCCGCACTCGCCTAAAAAGCGGCTGAGGACGCGAAAGCAAAGCCAACCCTTCGGGATCTGTCCGGTCTGTGCTGATCCGCGGCAATAATCCTCAAAAGAGAAAAAGGCTGCCCTGTGGCAGCCTTCGCAATAAAAGATAAGGACTTCCTAGTTTAAAAGCACAAATTCACCGGCTTTTACTTTTCGGGACTCTCCGGTGCCCGTTTTTACGTCGACATCGGTATCTCCAACTGCGGTAACCTGCGCATAGATCCATTTCGATCCCGACGAAGGTTTGATCAGCAAGTATTGATCCGCCTCGGGCATCTTCGAATCTTTGGCCGTGGGAAAAGGAATCACCTTCGCCGTATCGACCTCGCTTGGTTTCGAACCATCGTCCCACGCAACCGTTGTTTTGGTGCCGCCGGATTTTTCAACTTTTCCGGCCCACCAGCTGTTCGTTGACCATTCAGCCAAAACCTGTTCGCCTTTTTCTGGTTTGAAACCTGCCGGTGCTTCCGGTTTCTTTGCGTGCGCCTCTTTCGCGAACTCTGTTGAACCGGCTTTTTGCTTAAGGTTGGCTGCAACGGCATCCGGCACTGTTATGATCTTGGCTCCCGACACGTTCGAGGTCGCACCACTCTCAACCGTCTTTACTTCATACGCGTCGCCGTCGATCTTAGTGACCTCGGCTCCATTCCAGTAAGACCCCGAACCGGTTTTCGCAAGGACGATATCGCCCACTTCGACTTCCGGCTTAGCACCGGATTTTGGCAGGGCAAAAACATCACTGTCATCTACTTTTGTCGGATTGGACCCGTCTTCCCATTTCACAGTTATTTTTGAACCATCAATCGACTCGATTTCACCTTCATAAAACGAATTCGTGGTCCATTTGGCAACAACCGTATCTCCGACACTGTGTTTAGGCGTTTCTGCGGAAGTTGTTGGATCCGCAGGAGGTTCCTCTCCTGCTTTTTCCCCTATGAATCCGCAGCCGAGTATAAACACCGTTATCGATCCTAATAATATAATATTCGTGATCCTCATTCTTTTTTTCTCCTATGGTTGGGGTTGTTGACCAATATGTGTGAATACCTCGGCCAACAAAGAATTCAAAAAGACTGATTCTAATTACCTAGTACCGAAAGTTCCGTCGATTACCCGGATTGTAAAACAGCGGAGAATTTTCCTCAAATCGGTGAGGGCGCACACTTTTATCCTTGCTGCCTGATGATTCGGACCACTTTGAAATACGCACGATCCGCGGGCGAGCCTGCGCGGTCTCCCTGGCGGATATCCGTCTTTTTATCGCATGTGATCGGTGCGGGCAGGATACGAGCGTTCATTTTGTTGGTTTCCCGACAGGATCCAAGCAGGTGCGCCGCAACAGGAAACGGCGTCACAGGTCGATCCGGATCCTGCCAAAACCGCGTTAATCGGCTGCAAAATCTCTTCTGCGTCTAAGCAGTCACGCCTTTTCCGATTGCACCAAAACCAAAAGTGACGCCGGTCATTTCCTCCGAGACTTCCCAAAGCCTCCCGGCGATGTCAGCGTCTTTTGCACGGTCGCTCATTTCGACCCGCACCGGGTAACCGCCCATTTCCATAAAGCCTTTTGGCCCGAAATAGTCGCCGGCATTCGCTTCGGGATCGAACGCCGCACGCAGTGTCGGAAGCGCTCCCATCGCGCCTTCCTGCGCGAAGACATGATTCAGCAAACCTGCAATACTCGTGTTTCTCTGGAGCTCGGTCGCCGTCCAGCCCGGGTGTGCGGCGGTCGCGATTGCGGTGCCTCCCGATGCAGCATTTCGGCGGTTAAATTCGCTCGTGAAATAGAGATTGGCAATCTTGCTGTCGCCGTAAGCCCTCCACTTGTTGTAATTTCGATTTTCCCAATTCAGGTCTTCGAAATCGAGATTGCCCATCTTGTGCGCGTTGCTCGAGACATTCACTACTCGCGCGCCCTCGGTCGCCTCAAGCAAATCGAGCAGATGCGAGGTAAGTGCGAAATGGCCGAGGTGATTCGTACCGATCTGGAGTTCAAATCCGTCTTCGGTTTTTGAATAGGGAGGCACCATTACGCCGGCATTGTTTATCAGGCAATCCAAGTGCTCGAATTCCCGCTTGTATTCGTCGGCAAATATCCTGACCGACTCGAGACTCGATAGATCCAGAATCATCAGCCTCAGGTCGGAATCTTCAAACTCTTCGTGAATTTGCCCGATCGCCTTTTCGCCCTTTATCGCATTCCTTACTGCGATTATCGTCGTTGCGCCTTTGCCCGCGATTATGCGAGCGGCTTCAAATCCAATCCCGCTGCTTGATCCCGTAACAATGGCTACTTTTCCTTGCTGGGAAGGGATATTTTCCGTTGTCCAATTTGCTTTGCTCATTTCATACTCCTTTATTAATTACGCAGCGACTAATCCCGCGCCATTTCCAAAACCAGATCGAGAACCTTTTCGCCGAGCTCAAATTCCCCGCTGTGATGCTGCATGATCAGCGCCATCAGCGGCGCAAATTGAATGCCGAATAAACCTCAATCGGGATATCAAAAGACCCGAGAAATTTGGATTGGATTTTCAGGTACTCCATTCACTAGACATTCTTATTCGAGATTTTTGGTGGTTCTTCGTTTTCCAACCGGGACTCTTTCCTTCTCACGACGCTCCGGGGCTTTCTCATCAAGGAGATTTGTGGTCCCTTCGGTTACCGAAGCGGGAACGCTTGTTCGCGGCGGCAGTTCGCGAAATTCTCCCGTTTCAAGTGACTCAGGAATGTGACGGGGAATATGTGCGGACTCAGTAGCAGGTCTATTAAGGGCTTCTTTCAAACGACCCCAACCAAAAAACGACAAGACTATCCCAAACAAAAACGACAATCCGCCGAAAACCAAAAGGACCGCAAACAATTTTGGATTGATCAAATCTGCATTGTTCAGGATAAAAGCAAGAATAATCACGATCGCAGAAATGGGAGTCATTAACGAAGAAACACTTATACTGGCTTTCGCAGCACGTGTTTCGGACATCATCCTCAATACTTCTAATTCTGCCTGTTCGGATGTTAAAGGGGCACCGCATTTTCTGCAAAATTTCGAATCATCGGTAGATTCCGTTTCGCAAATTGAACACAACTTTTCAATCGCCTGCGCTTTTGAAATCGCAGCTATCGTTCGTGCTTCCTGCAATATGACTCTCTTATCGCCTTCGAGAAAAAAATTGTGTTTTATCAAGTAATCAAAGGTCGCACCGGTGGAGTTTTCACTGACGGCCTTTAAGCGAAGGGTTAATGTCATCGGAACATCAAGAATATTTGCAGAAACGGTTCCCCACCCTTTCGCCCCTCTTCTCGCGACGATGTGCGGCTCATCCTCAACGATGTCATATCCCAACGACTCGACAGCGTCCATAAGACGCTGGCGAACAATGTCCTTATTACCCAGGATCACTTTCTTGACATAGATTTCCGAAGGCTCTTCTAAATCCATAAATTAACCGGTTTTCTTCATTCGAATATACGGTTTATTGTAGCAGAGAGTTCACTTGCTTCAGCTCATAGCCAAACCGGGAGCTCAAAAAAAGGCCGCCAAATGGCGGTCCGGTTGGGATTATTCTTGATAACTCAGGCGGCCGCAGTTTTTCCCCGGTTAACTTCCTCTAGAAAGTAGACTTCGGGCGGTTCGGCTACACCGGCATTTTCCATTGTGGCCTTTAATTCGGCACTGGCAAAGAATGCCTTTGCATTCTCAATGGTGTCCCAGCCAAACAGCAGGACCAGGTTGTTGGCGTCATCATCCGTTCGCCAGATCCGCCACGATTTTTCACCGGCGGCCCGCCGCGTGTCTATGAATTCGTCAAAAACCTTCTTCCATGCATCGTAGTCATCAACCCGATGCCTGATCAACATGTTCGCCATAAATACCCTCCTCTTGGATTTATCGTGCTAATTCCGTTGTCGCGGCCGTTCCTCGGATATAGCGAAAAGATAGAGCAGACCACATAGCGGGATACAGTGATCTGAACGCTCAATCTGTGTCAAACCGCAGCCAAAATCTTTTCGTGCCTTTTCGTGGCTACTCTGGACAATACGCCTCAAGCTCTATCTCGATCATGAATTCGGGCAAGGCCAAACCCTTTACTTCAAGCCATGTACCGGTTGGAAATTGCTTCTTGTAGATTTCAGTCCGATAACCGGCGATGTTCAAAAAGCCTGCCATGTCTGTGGTGAAAATGTTCTCAACGACTACATTGTCGAAGGAGCAATTATAGTGTTCCAATACCTTTTCCAGATCGGAGTAGCAGTTTTTCATCTGCTGCTCGAGATCGCCAATCGCCGTCGGGTTTCCATTCTCGTCCATACTGACGGCTCCCGATATTTTGATGTCGTTCCCTATCTTTACAGCATGCGTATAGCCATACTGCATTTCAACTTCGGGACGAAGATTAAAGTATTCCGGTGCTTCGTTATTAGGCATTTCAGTTTTCTCCTCCATATTACGATCGGGGACAGGGAAAATTCTTGATTTAACGTCGTGTCCCCAGTGGATGATCTCCTAAAGGCCTTCCAACAACAACTCCGCATCTTCTTTATAACCCTCATCCTCGCGTTCGTGGTTCTTGTTGAGCGGGGCCCCGAGTATCCATTCCAGGTGCTCCTTCGCTTTCGACTTTTCCCGTGCGGCGATATAGTGTTCGGCAAGAAAAAGGTGGTTCAGGTAGAACCTGGGTCCGAGCTCGAGTGCACGCTCGAGGCATTCCTCCGCCTTCCTGCCATCGCCAATCGAAAATGGAAAACCGGGCGCCTTGTCATAAAGCCGGCCGAGTACTCGCCACGGTCCGCCGTAAAAATAACCCTCGTCCATTTCGATGACTTTTTCCGCGGCCGCTTTTATGGGGTTGATCAGCGCGAGGCTCTTCATGATTCCCTTCTCCTGACCAAATGAGCCCCAGTTTACCGAGAGCCAGAAGTTCGCTTCCAATGAGTCCTCGTCCACCTCAACGCCCTGTTCGCCGTACTTAACTCCCTCGCCATAATAAAAGAGCTTGTCTTCCGCGTCGGCGTACTCCCCGGTCCAGTAGTAGATCTCGGAAAGCAGTCCGTAAGCCCACCCGCAGACGGGGTCCTGATCGACGAGTTCGAGCAGTTCACCGTTTGCCTCGTCGAGGTTCTCATCGTCGAGCTCGCGTTCGTCGATCAGCTTTCTGACGAGTTCGTATGTCTTCTTGTGTTTCATAAACGATGCAATTCCGTTTACCGCTTCCGGGCGTCAAGCATTTTTCTAAGTGTGCCGATCTTTTGTCCGCCCATTTCAAATGTCATGGCCTGCCAGTTGACACCGAATTTGTCCTGGCACCAACCATATTTCTCGCTCCACACGTGGCAATTGTCTTTCATACGCTCTTGCCGGTGAAGCGAATCACTCTTTCATTCTTGAGTCCGTCGATTATATACAAAAATTTCGGCCTGATCGCAAAATTTGATCAGCTTCCGGTCGCAGTCCAGATGCTGCGTGCTGCGCGCTTGCAACTGGCTAAGTTAATGTCGCGCCTTCAGCGCAGAAGAGCATCGCCTGCCTTCAAGGAATAGCCGCGTGCTATTGTGAACCGATCGCTTTGAGATCAATTGCGATTGAGTTCGGCTATCGACGGATAAGGACTGTCCGAATCAACATCTTTGTATTCCGGATAGGCTCCACGGAATGAAAGAGAAATGATGACTGTAAGAATGAAACTCCGCGAAATAATCATCTGCTCTAAATACCAAAACATTTTGAATTGAATCAATTACGTGGCGAACCAGACCCGAGCGCGATTTCTCACTTCAATTTCCATTTCAAGACTCATCGATAGAAGCCCCTCGTCTATGCAAATGGCTCCGATCTCTGTGCAGCAGTGGCAAAATCATCTTTCGCGTCTTTTCGTTTGTTTCGCGGGCAATGCTTTTTGGCTCAAAGTTGATAATATAACGGTTCGCTGATCGGAATTAGTTCAATAAATAAAACCCAAAACAAGCTATAAAAATGTCAAAAATTTACTACACGTTAACCGACGAAGCGCCGTTCCTGGCAACTCATTCCTTTTTGCCGATCCTGAAGGCCTTTACAAAGCACGCGGAAATCGAAGTTGAGGTTCCCGACATATCGCTGTCGGGCAGGATCCTCGCCAATTTCCCGGAGTACCTTACCGGCGATCAGAAGGTCCCTGATGCATTGGCGGCGTTGGGCGAACTGGCAAAGACACCCGAGGCCAACATCATAAAGCTCCCGAACATATCAGCTTCCGTACCGCAGCTCGAAGAGGCAATCGCCGAGCTTCAAAGCCAGGGTTACGCGCTGCCTAAGTACCCGGCGGAGCCTCGAACAGATGAAGAAAAGGCGATCAACAAGAAATACGCAAGAGTTTTGGGCAGCGCCGTGAATCCCGTTTTGAGGGAAGGGAATTCCGACAGGCGGGCCCCAATGGCGGTCAAAAATTACGCCAAATCACATCCGCACAGGATGGGAGACTGGAGCGCGGATTCGAAGACTTGCGTTGCACACATGGAGTCGGGAGATTTTTACGGTTCGGAATCTTCCACAACCGTGGCTTCGGAAGGAAAATACAGGATCGTCTTCCATGGAACCAATGGATCCGAAGAAGTACTCAAAGACTTTGCGCCGCTCAAGGCGGGCGAAGTAATCGATTCTTCGGTGATGAACGTGACGGCACTCAAGTCTTTTGTCGATGAGGCGATCGAAGAAGCGAAGGAAAAAGACGTCCTCATATCGGCACATCTCAAAGCAACGATGATGAAGATCTCCGACCCGATCATCTTCGGGGCGATCGTCGAGACTTATTTTAAGGACGTCTTCGAAAAATACGCGGACACTTTTGAGGAACTCGATATCGACCCCAACTTTGGCCTTGCGACGCTTTTCGAGAAGATCGCGGGTCACGCGAAAGAAGCCGAGATAAAGGCAGACATCGCAAAGACAATCGAAAACGGGCCGAGAATTGCGATGGTGAATTCGGACAAGGGAATCACGAATTTCCATGTTTCGTCGGATGTGATCATCGACGCTTCGATGGCGGCCCTTGTACGCGGCGGCGGAAAAATGTGGAACAAGGACGGAAACGAAGAAGACGCTGTCTGCATCATTCCGGACCGGACCTACGCACGTTTTTATGACGCGATCATAACGGACATGAAGCAAAACGGGGCGATCGACCCGACGACATTTGGTTCGGTCCCGAATGTCGGACTGATGGCGCAAAAAGCCGAGGAATACGGATCTCACGACAAGACATTTCAGATCGTCGGAGAGGGAAATGTAAAGGTCGAAGACGAGAACGGAAACGTTCTGCTTGAACAAAGAGTAAACACAGGGGACATTTTCAGAATGTGCCAAACCAAGGATGACCCGATTAGAGATTGGGTGAAACTGGCAGTCACGAGAGCAAGGCTTTCCAATACACCCGCAATTTTCTGGCTCGACAAAGACAGGGCCCATGATTCACAGATCATCGCGAAGGTCGAAGAATATCTGCAGGACCACGATCTGAGCGGTCTCGACATCAGGATCATGGATGTGCCCGATGCGATGCTCGAGACACTCAGGCGCGCAAGGGAAGGAAAAGATACGATCGCGGTTTCCGGAAATGTCCTGCGGGATTATCTGACGGACATGTTCCCGATTTTGGAACTCGGCACGTCCGCAAAGATGCTTTCGATCGTTCCACTGATGAACGGCGGAGGTCTGTTTGAGACGGGAGCCGGAGGAAGTGCGCCAAAGCACATCCAGCAGTTTGTCGACGTAGGCTATCTGCGTTGGGATTCCCTCGGTGAATTCCTGGCGCTGCAGGCAAGTTTTGAGCATCTGGCCCAAACCCAGGACAACAAAAAGGCGCAAATTTTGGCTGATGCCCTCGACGAAGCCAATTCAAAGTTTTTGGAAACCAACAAATCACCGGCAAGAAAACTCGGGTACATCGATAACCGCGGTTCTCATTTCTACCTGGCGATGTACTGGGCCGAAGCGCTCGCGGACCAGAACGCCGACGCCGAACTGGCGGAAAAATTCGCTCCCGTCTCTAAAGCGCTGCAGGAACACGAAACAGTGATTAATGAAGAACTGATAGGCGCACAAGGCAAACCTCAGGATATCGGCGGCTATTACCGACCGGATTCCGAAAAGACATTCGCTGCGATGAGACCTTCCGCGACCTTAAACGCGATTGTGGACGGGATCTAGATTTTTCACCGCAGAGATCGCGGAGAACGCGGAGGCTTTAATTTCGGCGATTGTGCGACGGTGGGCATTGGGATTTTTTCGACGCTAAGGACGCCAGGTTCACAAAGGTCGCGAAGGGAATTATTTCAAGCAATGTGCGGCGTTGGTTCTAAGATTTTCTTGCCGCGGAGATCGCAGGGGACGCGGAGGCTTTAATTTCGGCGATTGTGCGACGGTGGGCATTGGGATGTTTCGACGCTAAGGACGCTAAGTTCGCAAAGGTCGCGAAGGGATTTATTTCAATCAATGTGCGGCGTTGGTTCTAAGATTTTCTTACCGCGGAGATCGCAGTGGACGCTGAGGGTACTATTTCGGCGATTGTGCGACGGTGGGCATTGGGATTTTTTCGACGCTAAGGACGCCAGGTTCACAAAGGTCGCGAAGGGATTTATTTCAAGAAATTTACGGCGTTGGTACTAAGATTTTCTTGCCGCGGAGATCGCAGGGGACGCTGAGGGTACTATTTCGGCGAGTAAATTGTATTGCACTTCTCAGATTGATCTAATTAGTTCACGTCAAAGTTAAACAAGACGAACTTGGATCGCGGAGAACGCGGAGGGTCTTGATTTCGGCGATCGTGCGACGGTGGGCATTGGGATTTTTCGACGCTACGGACGCTAAGTTCGCAAAGGTCGCGAAGGGAATTATTTCAAGCAATGTGCGGCGTTGGTTCTAAGATTTTCTTGCCGCGGAGATCACAGGGGACGCGGAGGCTTTAATTTCAGCGATTGTGCGACGGTGGGCATTGGGATTTTTCGACGCTAAGGACGCTAAGTTCGCAAAGGTCGCGAAAGGAATTATTTCAATCAATGCGCGGCGTTGGTTCTAAGATTTTCTTGCCGCGGAGATCGCAGTGGACGCTGAGGGTACTATTTCGGCGAGTAAATTCTGTTGCACTTCTTAGATTGATCTAAGTAGTTCACGTCGAAGTTAAACAAAACGAACTTGGATCGCGGAGAACGCGGAGGGTCTTGATTTTGGCGATTGTGCGACGGTGGGCATTGGGATTTTTCGACGCTAAGGACGCTAAGTTCGCAAAGGTCGCGAAGGGATTTATTTCAATCAATGCGCGGCGTTGGTTCTAAGATTTTCTTGCCGCGGAGATCACAGGGGACGCGGAGGCTTTAATTTCGGCGATTGTGCGACGGTGGGCATTGGGATGTTTCGACGCTAAGGACGCCAGGTTCACAAAGGTCGCGAAGGGATTTATTTCAAGAAATTTACGGCGTTGGTACTAAGATTTTCTTGCCGCGGAGATCGCAGGGGACGCGGAGGCTAATTTCGGCGATTGTGCGACGGTGGGCATTGGGATTTTTCGACGCTAAGGACGCTAAGTTTGCAAAGGTCGCGAAGGGATTTATTTCAAGAAATTTACGGCGTTGGTTCTAAGATTTTCTTGCCGCGGAGATCGCAGGGGACGCTGAGGGTACTATTTCGGCGAGTAAATTCTGTTGCACTTCTTAGATTGATCTGATTAGTTCACGTCGAAGTTAAACAAAACGAACTTGGATCGCGGAGAACGCGGAGGGTCTTGATTTTGGCGATTGTGCG
>JAOTWT010000506.1 GCA_029862725.1 Acidobacteriota bacterium
GTATAAAAATTGCGGTTTAAAATGATGTTTATGAATGGCAAATTCTTATGATTTCTGAAGCGATCCTGCCGGTTCTTCGGGAACCGGCTGGCGGCTGAAAATTCCGTGCAAGCTCCTCGGTTTTCAGGAAAGGGTAACTAGAGATCGGTGCCCGGGCATGCGATGATTCGAGAGGGACGGGCGGTGGATGCCGATGAAGGGCATGAGTTAAAAGCGGCTGCCGAGAATCTCTCGCCCGCGTACGGGCAATTACCGGGAGTTGAAAAGAACATAAGTTGAGGAAGCATAATGAAAGAAAAGATGGGTATCTGGATCGATCACAAAACGGCTTTCCTGGTTTCGTTGAATGACGGCGAAACACACATTGAGCAGATCGACTCGAATGCCGACAGCAATGTCCGGGCACGAGGCGGTTACAAGTCGGGCGGCACGGCAATCGCCCAGTCGGTGTCAAAAGAACGAAGTGCGGAGGAGCGACGTAAGTTCCAGCTGACGGAATACTATCAGACAGTTATAAAAGCCGCATCAAATGCCGATGAGATCTATGTTTGCGGCCCCGGTCAGGCGAGAAGTGAACTTGAGAAGGAATTCAGGAAGTTCAGGGGCCTTCAAGACCGGATCAAGGCCGTCGAAGCGTGCGACAGCATGACCGAAAACCAGATTGTCGCGAAGGTGAGATCTTTTTTTTCAATGTCGAAAGAGCGCTTTTCGATTTAGGCAAAGGGCCTTTCATTTCGATTATGGGGCTGCCGAAAAAGCGCCACGAGACGGAACGCCATTGCGTGGCTGAATTTCCGATAGGCTGCCATTCGATGGGTTGCGCGTTTTGCGGTTACCCGCTGCTTTGGTCGGCTGCTCCCTGCGGGACGTTAGGGGTTGCGCCCGGTCTTTTGTTTATCCGGGATCAATTCATTTATCAGATAGCCGCTTTTTCCTCGGGATCCGCTTGATCCGCGGCACAGCTCTTGTCTCCCGGCCGGGCCGTGACAAAATTATTGGAATAAATCCCGGAAAAAGAGTAATTTTAGGTACGCATATTAAAAAGGTCTTTTCGAATGCGATTTTTATGAACGGGAACGAAATTATTTCAAGCCTTATAGCCGAGTTCAGGCGCGGCACAGCGCTTATTGGCCAACTCGACGATTCGGCCTACACCGAAAGACTCGGCGGAGCGGCAAGCGTCGGGGAGCATTTCCGACACAACCTCGAGTTCGGTTTCAACCTCGTCAAAGGAGTGGAGACAGGAAAACTCGATTACTGCGACCGGCAAAGGGACCCGAGGATCGAAACCGAACGCCCCTACGCGATCGAGAAAACGGGGTCGCTCATTCAATCGATCGAAGGGCTCAAAGGCATCGATCCCGAAAGGCCCCTGCAGACCCGCTCGGAGATCGACGACAATCTGTGGCTCCCGACGAGCCTCGCGCGGGAGCTCGAATTCCTGCATAGCCATACCGTCCATCATTACGCGCTGATCGCAGCCAAGTTAGGTTCGATGAATATCGAAGTGCCTTTTGAATTCGGTGTCGCCCCGTCGACGCTTAAGTATTGGGAAAGCCGCGATCGGAAAACGGCCAAAGCCTGAAGAAAATGTCTAAGACGATTAACATCGTGAGCTGGGTTTTTCGGATCGCCATCGCGGCGATCTTTTTGCAGACGCTCTTTTTCAAGTTTTCCGGTGCGGAGGAATCAATCAATATCTTTCGCAAGGTTGCCGGCACGGAAATGGAACCGTTTGCAAGGATCGGATCGGGAATCGGGGAGCTAATCGCCGCGATTCTGATCATTATTCCGAAAACGCGCGTTTACGGCGCGATCCTATCGGTATTTGTGATATCGGGTGCGATTCTGAGCCACCTGACGATCCTCGGCATCGAGGTCATGGACGACGGCGGGCTTCTCTTTATTCTTGCGTGCACAGTATTTGTACTCAGCCTCGCCGTGATTTACATCCACCGCGCGGAATTCCCTTTCGTTGGCAATGTGTCCGTTGATGATCCCGAATAACCAGGTCACAGGTGAACGTTGAGAAGCGAGAAAGGCGCAAACGTCAGCGTGTAGAACTCCGGACGCAGCTTTAGCGGGTCCGACTTTGTTTAGTATGATTGGAGCGCCCCTGGCGCGGCCGGATCGTACCCCGCGGTGCGGCGGACCGGAACCCCTTGGTTGAACATGAAGTAACCTTGGCCCTGAACGGGCGAAAACTTCTAAATTGTTGATATAAAAAGTGTGCGCCGCCCTTCCAGGGCTCAAGAATACTTTTACTCGGACCCCGGGTTCCACTACGCTGCGCCCGGGCTAATTTATTGCCGCGCCTACGGCGCTGTGTTGGAATTAGCATAAGTCGAAGAATCCAACCAAAGGCAAGGAAGAGTTAGCAAGTGCGGCTTTTTTGAACCGGAATCATTGATGCCCGATTTTTTTCAAATCCTGGATGACCTGTGGAGGTTTGACCTAACGAGCCTCGATGAGGTCTCGCTGACGGCTATCTTCCTGATAATCGTAATAACGACCTTCGTAACCGAAGACGGGGCCTGTCTTGCCGCCGGTGCACTCGCGGGACAGGGCCGTATCAGTTTTGCGTTCGCCGTCGGGGCGTGTTTTGCGGGTATCTTTATCGGCGATATAGGGCTTTACGTGATCGGACGCGTTTCCGGCCGGTCGATCGT
>JAOTWT010000045.1 GCA_029862725.1 Acidobacteriota bacterium
TCACGAGGGAGCGATTATCGGGCGCTTTTCCTCGAAGGAAACCCCCGAGAGCACCGAGGTCACATCAGCTATCGAGAAGGCACTGGAAGCCTTGGAGAATTCATCTGATAAGTAGCAGGTACGAAAGCGCCCGGCTTTTCCCGGAATTATGATACATCGCGAATTGCGTCCTGCCCGCCAATGTTTTAATGAAAGCTCTTAAGATCCTGACGGCATTTATCATCCTGCTCTTAATTGTTGCCGGCGGGATTTCCTATTGGCTTTATCGGAGCCTCACAATGGAGATTGCGCACGACAAGTCGGAAAAATACATAAAAGTTGAAAAGGGTCAGTCGCCCGGCGCGATCCTGGCGGGACTTGAAAAGGAAGGAGTGATTTACAGTTCCACGGCGGCATCGGTTTACCTCCGTATCGCCCGAGATGCCGGAAAACTTCAGGCCGGGGAATACCTTTTCAAGTCTCCGATTTCGACGGTGGAGGTCATCGGACTGCTGGAAAAAGGCAGCGAGCGAACCAAACGCCTGACGATACCCGAGGGTTGGACCCGTTTCGAAATCGCGAAGCGTGTCGCCGCCAACTTCCCCGCCGAGCCGCCAATGGATGAAAAAGCGGTTTTGTATTTGATGAATGATACCTCTTTGATCAGCGATATCGATCCGATGGCACAGAATCTAGAGGGATATCTCTATCCGACAACATACGATTTTTCACTCGATGCATCACCGCAGGATGCGATAAAACGCATGGTGGAACAGTTTCGTGAAACCTGGAAACCCGAGTGGTCAAATCGCTCGCGTGCGCTGGGAATGACAAACCGCCAGATCGTGACGATCGCCAGTTTGATCGAGAACGAATCCAAGTTCGAGAGCGAACGGCGGATAGTGTCATCTGTAATCTACAACCGTTTGAACCGCGGCATGGCCCTCGGTATAGACGCCACAAACGTCTATATTGCTAAGATGCTGGGTCGTTGGGACGGCGTTATCAATAAGAGTGATATCGAAATCAACCATCCCTATAACACACGAAAGATAAGCGGCCTGCCGCCCGGACCGATCTCCTCCGCCAGCGAGTCGTCGCTGGAAGCGGCGCTCAACCCTTCGAGCACCAATTACTTGTACTACGTTCTCGATGTCGATAAGAACGACGGGTCCCACAGCTTTTATGAGAGCGCGGCTGAATTCGAACGCGGAAAGGCAAAATATCAGCGGTGGCTGGCCGGGCAGCGCTCCAAATAAAGGACGACCGCAGAATCGCCATACTTATGAATAAAATCAAGCTGTTGGCACTGGATTTGGACGGCACCCTGCTTGACAGTAGAGGCGAGGCTTCGCCTGAAAACGTCGCCGCGATCCGTGCCGCGGAAGAGATGGGAGTACTTGTCACGATCGCGACAGGCAGACGTTTTCGCGACGCGCGGCCCGTCGCTCTCGATGTCAGACTGAACGCCCCGATACTGA
Organism: Acidobacteriota bacterium; assembly: GCA_029862725.1. GTDB lineage: Bacteria > Acidobacteriota > Blastocatellia > Pyrinomonadales > Pyrinomonadaceae > Aridibacter. The sequence continues at coordinate 1,461 of JAOTWT010000045.1, forward strand.
CCCACAATGGCGCCCTGATAAAGGTCGCCGAATCTCTTGAAACTGTCTCATATGAACTGCTGAGCAATGACGTAATACTCGAGATTCTAAGTGTCGGAAAGCACTTCGGCGGAGATGCCCTCGTCAGTTCGGACCCGCACGGGAAAGGCACGCTCCATTACGATTCGATTTCCGGTGACAATATTCCCCTCAGGAGATACGTCGAGTGGGCCGCAAGACTCCATGGCGATGAGGCTTCGGACGCCGTTCACCGTGTCGAGAATCTGACCCATATCCTGGACGAGATCGAGGTGATTCACATCTCCTTTTCGGGAAGATGCGGGGCGATGGGAGACCTCGAACTGGAGCTGAAACAAGTGCTTGGGGACTCCGCAAGTGTTCTGGCGACGGTATATCCGCAGCTTGATTTTACGCTCCTCGACATCCTCCCGTTTGGTAGTTCGAAAGCAGCGGGACTCAAAAAGCTCGTCCAAATGCTTGGTCTATCAGATGAGAATGTTATGTCCGTAGGCGATAATTTCAATGATTTGGAGATGCTCGAGTACTCGGGAATATCCGTAGTTATGGGAAACGCTGACAGCAGTTTGCGTCAGCGAAAGGAATTTTATACAACATTAACAAATGACGAGAGCGGCGTCGCCGCCGCCATCGACGAACATATTTTAGGAGCTCAAAATGGCTAACAGAACAGCAGTTATCGAGACAAACATGGGTACGATCAAGGTGGAACTTTTGGAAGAAGATGCACCTAAGACTACGGAGAATTTCCGTCTGCTCGCAGAAAAGAACTATTACGATAACGTGATCTTTCATCGCGTAATCACAAACTTCATGGTCCAGGGCGGCGATCCTCTGGGGGAAGGTTATGGGGGTGAATCGGCGTGGGGCGGCAAGTTCGACGACGAGATCGACAAGTCTTCGCCGCTCTATCAGGGCCCTTATGAAAAAGGTACCGTGGCTATGGCAAATTCCGGGCCGAATACAAACGGTTCGCAGTTCTTTATCATGCACAGCGACTACCCTCTTCCGGCAAGCTATACGAAGTTCGGTAAGGTGATCGAAGGCCAGGACGTTGTCGATAAAATCGCCGTCGTAGAAACAAATTCAAGCGATAAACCCCTCGAACCCGTCGTGATGTCGAGCGTTCGAATCGAAGAGTAGCCTTAGTTCGGTATTGTTTTTGAAGATAGCTGTTTCGTACGCGCCGGCTGAGAGCCGGCATTTTCCTTTAATGAGAGCGGTAATCCAGAGAGTTTCAAGTGCTTCGGTGACTGTCGGGAACGATATCGCGGGTAAGATCGGACCTGGAATACTGGTCCTGCTCGGGATCGGCCGCGATGACGGAGAAAGCGACGCGGACTACGTCCTGAACAAGACGATCAATCTTCGGATTTTCGAAGATGCCGACGGCCGCATGAACCGTTCTCTGAAAGACACCGGGGGAGGCCTTCTAGTGGTGTCCCAGTTCACCCTGTTTGGAGACACTAGAAAGGGCCTCCGTCCCTCTTTTGTAAAAGCTGCCGAGCCTGGCCCTGCCGAAGCTCTTTACAGGTATTTTCTGGACGCGGCAAAGGACGAGGTTACCGAGGTCGCATCCGGCACCTTTCGAGCGATGATGGATGTTGAGTTGGTCAATGACGGCCCCGTCACGATTCTTGTCGACAGTAACAGGGAGTTTTGAGATATGAGAATAGTATTGTTTTCGCTTGTTTTTTGCGTGGTCCTGGCCGCCGGCTGTCCAGAGGCCTCGACACTTTCATCGAACGACGAACCCACCATTAAGAAGGGCGTTAAACCGATCCCTGACAATGAGATAGCTGTTCTCGAAATGGAAGACGGCGCGGCCTTCGGGACGATCAAGATCGAGCTTTATTCCAATATCGCGCCAAAAATGGTCGCGAGGTTCAAGGAACTCGCGAATGAGCGCTTCTACGACGGCGTTGCGTTTCACCGTATAAGCACGGATGTGATTCAGTCGGGAGACCCGAACACAAAGGACAATGATCCTTCGAATGACGGAAAAGGCGGATCGGACAAGCAGGATGTAGAAGCGGAATTCAGTGATCTTGAATTTGACTCTGGAATCGTTGGGGCAGCGAGAGGGCCCGAGTTCAATTCGGCAAATTCCCAGTTCTTCATCATGCGTAAACGACAGGCGAATTTTGACAACCGCTACACCATCTTTGGAAAAGTGATTGAAGGAATGAACAACGTTTCAACGATCGCCGGAGCGCCGGTTCAGGGCGAAAAACCCGTCGATGGAATCGTCATCAAAAGCATCAGAATAGAACCGAGGAAATAGGCTGCCGGATGGAAACGATAAAGAGCCGCGCGAATCAAAATGTGAAGCGCGCCCGCAATGTTTCGAAGGGAAAGGAGCCGGATTTTTTTTTCGTCGAGGGAAAACGTCTCTTTGACGATCTGCTTGCTTCGCCGATCATGCCCGAGTCCGTCTACGTATCCGTCCGCTTCGCCGAACGTCATCCGGACCAAACGGAAAGTCTCGCCCAACGATTTCAAAATTTCTTTTTGTTGACGAACGGGGTTTTTGATTCGATCGCAGACACAAAGACCCCCCAGGGTGTCGCCGCTGTATGCAGGGTACCGGGGAATGGGCGTCAGCGGATCGAAGAGGGTTTAACGGACTGTAGTACAGGGGTTGTTGTACTTCTACACGGCGTCAGCAATCCCGGAAATCTTGGAGCGGTCTTGCGTTCGGCTGAAGCATTCGGCGCGGCGGGAGCAATAATAACTCCGGGTTCTGCGGCACCATTTTCAGCGGCTTCGCTTCGCGGTTCGATGGGTTCTGCATTCAGGGTGCCGGTCTGGTCGGGAGCTGGTTTTAAGGCGGCGATCGACTGGAGCGAAAAACTCGGACTTGCTTCCGTATGTGCCGATCGGGGCGCGGAAGCACCCCTGCGGGATGCGGATTTGAATCGAAGGATCCTTTTTGTATTGGGTTCAGAAGGTCATGGGATAAGCGAGAAAGACCGCTCACTCGTGGCCGAGCAGTACTGCATACCGACTGAGGGAGACGTCGAAAGCCTCAATCTTTCCGTTGCGGCCGGTATTCTTCTTTACGAGGCAGCGAGCCGCCGTCGATCTTAATCTCCTTTAGGGGATCCGGTTGGTCCTTCCTGGCCACCCTCCGGGCTTTCTCCTGCCGATTCGTAGCTTTTCTGAGCGGCCTCGTTGACGGCAATCGAAAGCCCTGCAGCAAGATCATGCTCGAGGACCTTCCGGTTATTTACATCGGCATCATTTAGCTGCTTAAAGCCGTTTTCGAACGATGTTTTTGCCGCCCCATAGTTCTTCTGCAGCAAGTATGCCCGTCCAATCAGATAGTGATCACCAGCGGTTTTATTTTCTTTGGTGGAATACGCGGCAATGAATTTTGCCGGGTCGGAGTCAACCTGCCGCCGCTGCTGTTCGAACGCCACCAAACTCTGGTTCGGTTGAGCGGCAGTATCTTCTCCGCTGCCTCCTAACGTCGGCGCCAAAAGGAAATATCCCAGCGCACCGATCAGAAGTCCGACGAACAACCAGACCACACCCGAAAGCATGCGCCCAATCAGCCCGCCTCCACTGCTGTCATCGACCCGGGAAGCTCGTAAGTCATCAACTGCTTCGACCTTGCCTTCGTCGGGTGTGATCGACAGGCTTTCGCGAGCCACGTCATGGGATTCCGGGCTCTTCGGTAATTCAACATCGTTCCGCGTCGGAATTACGATTTCCTCGGCATCTTCGAGGTCCTCGATCACGTCGAGTTCGAATTCGGGATCTACCGCAACGCCCTCCCGTTTCTCGGGAATATCCGCAAAAATCTGGCCGGAAGATGCAGCGGCGCGGGCGGTAGCGACGGTTTCTTCTTCGACTGCCGGAGCCGGTTGGAATTGTCCGACGGAAGCTCCGGCTGCTTTTATAACGACAGCGGTAAGATTATCCTCCGCGCCACGTGCATAACAGGTCTCTTTTATGACTCGACAAATCTCGACAGGGTCATCCTCGAGAAACAACATTTCGCGGAGCTCGTCCTCGGATATATGTCGCGTCACGCCGTCCGAGCACACAAGAAAAGTCGAATTCGTCTCAAACATGATCGTCTTCATGTCGATCTCGACGCTTTCATCGGCTCCCAGCGCACGGCTGATCACATTCCTGCTGGGGTGCGTCGCCGCTTGCTCGCGGGTCATTCTTCCGGCACGAACTTCTTCTTCTACAACAGAATGATCCTGGGTCTCGCGGAAAAGCGAGCCTGCAGTGTCGAGCCGATAAAGGCGCGAATCACCGACATGTCCGATCGTAGCTATATTTCCACTAAGATGAACGGCAACCAGCGTCGTCGCCATTGTACTGAGCTGCGGCAGATCCCTCGACATCTGGTAGATCGCCGAATTTGCTTTCTCGATTGCTTGCCGCATACGGTCCTCGGCATCGCCATCCTCGTTGAGATTAATAAAAGCCTCGGCGAGGATTTCGACCGCCATTTCGGAAGCGACATCGCCGGCCTGTGCACCGCCGACACCGTCCGCGACAGCAAAAAGACCACTGTCTTCCAAACACAGGTGCGAATCTTCATTCTGCGGCCGCTTTTCACTCAATCCTCTGTCTGAAACGGCTGCGGAACGGAGCTTTGTACTAGTCTCTGTCATCGACTTCCCCCAAATTGAAAGCTTAGCTGTATATCAAACACTGCCTTTACGAGAGTTCACAATTAGCATCGCTATCGATGCTGGATCAAGCTTCTGTCCTCGGCGTTACGGTGAGAAAACGCCATCAACATTCCGAGCATTATAAAACTTGTAATGAGGCTAAACCCTCCATGGCTTACGAACGGCAGGGTAATACCTGTCATCGGCAACGCTCTCGTTATGCCTCCGATGTTGACAAGAGCCTGGAATCCAATAAAGGCGGTCAGGCCAACCGAGCAGAGTTTGCCAAACATATCCCGTGAATCCAACGCAGTCCGGACCCCGGCACTGACGAAAATAATCAGGGCAAAGGTTATCAACAAACCCCCCAAAAGTCCAAGCTCTTCCGCTAACGCGGCATAGACATAATCGGAGTCAGCCACCGGTATCAGCTCGACGTATCCGAGCCCCAATCCTCTTCCCGTAGTCCCGCCCGAAGCGAGGCCGAAAGTCGCCTGCGCGGGTTGGAAGGCAAGCACATCGAACCACGCATCGATATTGATGGATCTCTTCAGATCGGGGTCTTCTTCAAGCATTTGCGGCAGATCAGGGTTCCGTTTCACAAGCCGCGCGTAGTAGGAGTCATAACTATCTTTCCACCAATCTGTTTTGGGGTCCGGCGGGTTGAAGCCATCGAGCCATAAATGGAAACGCTGCTGGATCCTGTCGGGGAGCACCTTCTTGACTGGTTTCGCGAGGGTCGGAAGCAGGGGAATATTCTCCTGGGTCTTTTCAGGTAGCGCGCTTACCACCAGCACGCTGAGCAGCAAGAGGACGCTTCCGATCAGCAGGAAGCGCTGCGGGAACCGCCTTACCGCAATAAAGTAAAGGGTCACATAGACCGAACTAAAGACCATCATTTGGCCAAAGTCTTTCAGTACAAAAAACGGGAAGAACGGCAGTACGGCCATGAAGACAAGCGGCACCACATCCCTGGCCCGCGGCATACCCCAATAAGTGCGCGCTAGATTCTGATACAGGACCGCAAGAACTGCTGCAAAGCCTATTAGAAACGGTATTTTTGACAACTCCCACGGAGTCATGTTCCCGATCGACTTCCCCGCACTTGAAGTAACTGCGGCAATCAAAAGCGGCCCGAGCGTCAAAAGGACAATCAAGAAACCGTTTTTTTGTAATACATCGAGTATCTTTTCGTTTCGTGTTAATACAAATGCGGCCAGAAAACAGAATATGGCGAATAAGGGGATCAGCGTTTTTCCGCTGGTTGCGACCTCGAATACATCGATTGTCGACTGTCTGGGCGTTTCGGAGGAAAGATCGACAGGCGACGGCGGGGTCGCCGGTAGACCCATCATCGCTTTCTTTTCGGCGGAATAGTTCTCCTGGATGTAGTGTTCCTGAATCGTCCGCACCTTGCTGCGCCGCGCTTCGGCCTTGTCGCTGCGGGACGTGTATTCGGGGTCGCTAAAAAGGCGGTATTGCGCGGTGAGTCCGATGGAAAAGAGCAGTATCGCACTCGTATAGATTGTCCAGTTCCCTCTATATTTCAGGATTTTTGCGAGAACCAACGGGAGAAGCGTCAGGAGTCCAAGCAGCGCGATGTTTCGCGCCGCCGTGATCGGCGAGGCCTCATAACCTCGGATAAGCGCCCCGTAATAGACTGAATAATGGGCGATAGCCGAAAGTCCCAGCAGCAGAACGAGAATGAAAAAATGTGATGAAGCTCTACTTTTCATTGTTCAACGCTTTACCTTCGTACCAACATCAAGGAGCCCGAGCGCCCTCGCCTTGAGAACGATATCCGCGGCGATCGGCGCGGCGGTCCTGCTGCCTCCCCCACCCGACTCGACCACCACCGCAATCACAATCTGGGGGCGGTCGATCGGTGCAACGGAGATATACCAGCTGTCAGTTCGGAGGTACATCTGCGGTGCCTTATACTCTTCCAGGGCACCTCCGGCAACACGGCGCTTTTTTGTTACCGTTCGCAGTTTTCCTGTCTTGGCGTCGTAAACCGGCGCCTGCTTCTCAGCCGATCCGGTCTTGCCCCCGGTCTTAATGCCTGCGGCATTTACCTTTGCGAACGCGCCCCGCGCTGTTCCCGCGGACGGTACAAGAGCCATTATCCCGCGCATTTGAGCCGCCTGTTGTGGGGAAACCACCTGCGAATACACCTCCGGTTTCCGGCCGTACTCGATTTTGGGCTTCATCAGCCTACCGCCCAAATTGGCAGGGATCGCGGCCAGCAGCGCCATTTGAAACGGCGTCATCTGACCCGAGTATCCCTGGCCGATCCCCTCGAGTCCGACGTCATAGGCGGTCACGTTTTTTCCCGTCACAATAGTAGACTGCCGCGGGGCGATTGAATTTGCGATCTTCTCACTTCCTGTATTCCAGATTTCCGGGAAGAAATCCGCACGCGTCGCATCCTGAGGCGTATCGACCGGCTTTATTCCCGCAAGTTTTGCGAGATCCGCGATTCCTTTCTTCCCGACCGAAATAGCGAGCTGCGCAAAGTACTGGTTGCTCGAATACTGGTAGGCTTCGTTAATATTAAGGATTCCGCAACGGCTGCAGCTGCCGCCGTAGTCGCGGATCGGGCGACCCGAACGCGGCGCAAGGAAACCCTCTGGTTTGGCGACGAAGGTGGAACGTTGTTTTCCTTCCCTGAATGCCGCGATCATGGTAAAGGTTTTGAATGTCGAACCGGGAACATAATACTCTCTGAGAGCGCGGTTCAGTAGCGGTTTGTCCCTCCCGTTTCCCTCGAGGCGCAGCCACTCGTCGATTCCCTGTGCTTTTGAGATATCAAATGTCGGATTTGAGAACATTCCGAGCAGGTCCCCGGTCTGCGGGTCGAGCACGACGATCGCTCCTTTCCTGCCTTTCAATTTCTCGGCCAGATACACCTGCAAATCACTGTCGATCGTGACACGCACATCCCTTTTGTCTTCATCCGCCACTTTGACACGGGTCAGCACTTCCCACGACTCCGGCATCGGGTCCGTCGCCTTTTGATAGAGGGTGCGTTCTAAACCCGGAGTGCCGCGTTCTGTTCCGAGCAGATGTGCCATTTCCCTTTTCAGCGAATACGCCCTTACGATATCCCCGTCAGAATCCTTTTCGTAATAGGCAAGCGCTTTTTCAAGTTTGCCCGAACGGTCAAACATCCAACCGCGCAGGTTGGCCGCCGTGGTCCGGCGGTAGCGCAGATCCTTGTAATTCAGGGCCTGAAACTGATCGTTATAGGCGTCGGCATAGTAGGTCCAGTAAACATGATAGCCAAAGACCACCAACGCGAGTATCACAAAAACCGATTGCCAGATGCGCAGGCTCCGGTTTGTGGCAGTGGAGCTGAGACGCTTTCGCACCGGTTTGGGAATTCCGATTTCGAAGTTGAATTGCGGCCGGTTGAAGTTTCCAATAAATGAGACAAAAAGGAATCCAAGCAGTATCGCGGTGCCGATCAAAAAAGCAATTGAAAGGCCGGCCGGGGTCCGTTCGAGAACCTGCGCACCGAACAGATTCTCCGGCTTGAGGTTTTCCCAATCGATCTGCATCAACAAAAACAGCATGACTTAGATCTCCCAGTCCTCCTTTCCGTCAATCGTCGCCTGATTCTCAGCCACCTTCGTTTCTGTTAGGCTAGCGACATCCTCCTGAGTCAGATCGCTTGCCTTGCTGGAACCGCTCTCGGCAGAAGCCTCGGCAGGCGTTGGAGCGAAAGCGGCAGGTTCGGTTTTTGCGGCTCCCGCTTCGGGTGGGAAAGCTGAAAAAGCCTCAGTTTGAGCCTCCACGGCTGGTGGCGAAGTCGGCGTCTGGCCGACAATACGAACTCCAATCGTGCCCACGCGCAAAACTGAATCTCTTGTCAGTTCGACGGCTTTTCCGTATTGAATACGAATATCGTCAATGTATGTTCCGTTTGTGGAACCCGTGTCGGCGATCAAGAGACGTCCGGACTCGTCGAGGACGAGCGCGGCGTGGACCTTTGAGACGCTTGCATCGTCGATCGATATCTCGTTCTCTTTACCGCGACCGATTGAAAATCGTTTCGATTTTGCGAAGTCCAAGGTCTTTGTGAATCTCTTGCCTCCCGCCTCGAATTCTGCCGTGTAAATCTTTCCGGTATCGGGAACCGCTTCCTTTGCTTCCAGATTTATCGAAACCCGCGAACCTCCGCCGATGGCTTCGATCTCGATGTTTGGAAGTGTGACATTGACTGCGGCTTCGTCTTCGCTTTCGCCGAACTCACCGAAACTCCCGATCAGACGCACGCCCTCTGTGAAATAGTCCGTTTTTACATTTATCTCAATCGGAGCAAAGGTGTGGTATAACCTGTCGTTTATGTGATCTATCGTGGCCGCGTGGAGTTCGTTTTTGAGTTTTTCCAGCTCTTCTTCGGAGTCGGCGTCAAACTTGTTCCATTGCATCTTTAAGGTAAGAACATGGGGCGCGAATTTCCCCTCCGGGCCAAGGTCGCGAACTTCTTCGTCCAGCAAGAACTTTATTTTCTCAATCAGTTTACTGGTGGCGAGACTGCTTGAGGGATTCCAGCCGCGCCCGGTGACGCGATCGACCGTGTCGCCGATCTTCGACAACACTCCGCTTACGAGCCAATCCAGTGAGAGCCCGCTTCGTTTGTCCTTTTTGTCCGTTTCAACCATGTGCGGCAAAGATGGTGCCATGTTAACCGAAAATTTGCGGCTTAGGAAATGATTCAGCCGCCCCTCGCGAACTTTAGGAACACCGTCTCGTATAAAATGGCGGGAGTGTTCTTTGCTATACTGTCCATGGGTTTTGATGAAGGATCTTGTCTTGCAAAATTGCCGCTTGAGCGGCAGGTACGATGTTCGGGAAAGGCTCGGCAGAGGGAGTTACGCCGAGATTTTTTTGGCTGAAGATACCCTTGCCTCATCGCAGTCGCCTCACAAGAGAGTGGTGATAAAGGCGCTTAACGTTTTTCTTCAAAACGACCTCGATCCCGACCTCGAAAAGACGCTTGTTGAGAATTTTCAGAATGAGGCGATCGCGCTTGACCGCGTGAGACACCCCAATATCATCAGCCGCCTTGGCCACGGTACCGCAAAAGACCTACGCGGGACCGTTTTTCACTATCTCGTCCTCGAGTATATGCCCGGAGGGGATCTTGCAAAGTATTGCAGAAAAGAAACGCTAGGAATCGCCAGGGCTTTCGATTATCTCGAACAGGTGTGTGCCGGGCTCTCCAGGGCGCACCGTAACGAAGTCATACACCGCGACATCAAACCGCAAAACCTCCTGCTGACAGAGGAACTCAAGATCGTAAAAATCGCGGATTTCGGGGTCGCGCGTGCAGGTTATTCCGAATCACCGATCACAAGGGTCGGGACGAACATCTACGCTCCACCTGAACATTCTCCGCTGATGGCAGGACATACCTCGAGTTTGAAGTATTCTGTCCTGACTCCGGCGGCCGACATTTACTCACTTGCAAAGACTGCCTATGTGCTGATTACCGGTGAAACGCCGAAGTTTATGGCGAACCGACCTCTCGCAGAACTTCCCCATGCGATGCGACAGCTTCCATGGGCCGGAAACCTGGTTGACGTGCTAAACAAAGCGACTCGGGATGATCCGCGGGAACGGCATC
>JAOTWT010000507.1 GCA_029862725.1 Acidobacteriota bacterium
CAGGTTCTTATCGGCGCTCGAGGCGATGTATCCCAAGTTTTCACGAGCGGATGTCGTCGCATTTCGTGTATCGCGTGTGAAGGAGGTATTCCCGGTCCCGGTTCTGGATTATTCGGCATCGGTCCCTTCGAAGATAACATCGGTCGATGGGGTGTTCACCGTAAATTCAGCACAGATTACAAACGGCACATTAAACGTCAACGAAACGATTCAATTGGCTTTGGAGTTTCTGGATGAATTCTCCGCCGCGGAAACGCGGGAAGGGTCGGTCGGTGAAGAATGAGTAGAATCGCGAGTCTTAGTCTGGATCTCGACAACAAATGGTCTTATATGAAGACCCACGGCGACGCTGGCTGGGAAAGCTACCCGTCATATATCGATGTGTTTATCCCGAGGGTCCTTGAGTTCCTCGAAAAACGCGGGCTCAAGATCACATTTTTTGTTGTCGGACAAGACGCCGCACTCGAGAAAAACCGCGAATCGCTGGCAAAAATATCCGCGGCCGGTCATGAAATAGGCAATCACTCATTTAACCACGATCCGTGGCTCCATCTCTATTCAAAAGAACAGCTTACGGAAGAAATGCAAAAGACGGAGGCAGCGTTGGAGGCAACCTTCGGTTACCTCCCTACCGGTTTTCGCGGACCGGGTTATTCTCTCTCCGCGACCGTTTTGGAAGTTCTTGCCGAAAGGGGTTATGACTACGATTGTTCGATCCTGCCGACGTACATCGCACCCCTTGCGCGCGCTTATTACTTTCTTCGGTCGCCTGATATGTCCGACGAAGAAAAGGAAAAACGAAAAAAGCTTTTTGGAAAATTCTCAGACGGGTTTCAAACTCTAAAACCATATGAATGGCGGATCGGGGAGAAACGGATTACCGAAATTCCCGTCACGACTCTTCCGTTCCTAAAGACCCCGATCCATGCCAGTTATGTAATTTATCTCGCGACTTTTTCGAAAACCGCCGCGAGGCAATACTGGCGAATGGCCTTAAAAATGTGCAGAGGCGCGGGTGTTCAGCCTTCTTTACTTTTGCATCCGCTCGATTTCTTGTCGGGTGACGATGCGAGGGAACTCGAGTTTTTCCCGGCGATGCGAATGGATACAGGGGAGAAGATCGATTTTTTGTCCGAGTTGCTCGAACGCTACTCCGGCGAATTCGATGTCGTCTGTATGAAAGATCATGCCGCCAACGCGCGCAAGAACGGTGCTTTGAAACTACGCGACGCGGCAGAGATCGTCTAAGATCGCACCCGTACAAATGTCGAATAATTAGATGGATACCGAATCCAAATCTACTGGTGAATCAGGGGATTCTTGTCCGCTTTGCGGAGGATCGGGGTCGACCGTTTTTGTTGTGAATGGTTGCCGGATTTCCGATTGCGGAGTTTGCGGGCACAGATTTCATTGGGTCGCCGATCCCGTTTCACATCTCTCCACCGTTTATGACGAGTCGTATTTTACAGGCGGCGGCGCGGGTTACCCAAATTATCTCGCCGAGGCCGAATTGCTGCGGGCGCGCGGGGCGATGTACGCCCGGAAGATCGTCCCATATGTAGGTCAGCCGGGAAAAATGCTCGATATTGGCGCGGCGGCAGGTTGTATTCTGAGCGGCTTCATCGATGAAGGCTGGGAGGGCATCGGCCTTGAGCCAAATGGAGGAATGATTGCGGCGGCAAGGGATTTGTACGGGCTCGAACTGATCGAAGGCACGCTTGAATCTTTTGAGACTGATCAGCGGTTTGACCTCGTTTCGGCGATCCAGGTCGCCGGGCATTTTTACGACCCCCGAATGGCCTTTGAGAATGCCTTTGAAATTCTGAAAACTGACGGCGTTTTATTGATCGAGACCTGGAACCGCGAGTCCTTGCTGGCCCGTCTGTTTGGTGAAAACTGGCATGAATACTCGCCGCCGAGCGTGGTCCAATGGTGGTCGCCGGAAAGCCTGTGTAGATTCCTCGCCCAATTGGGTTTTGATAGAATCGCAGGCGGACGCACGGTTAAAAAAATATCGGGCATGCATCTTCGCTCGCTGTTGGACTACAAATTCGGTAAGAGGCGGCTGGCCGGGCTTATACCCGAGCGATTTGCAATTCCGTATCCTTCGGAAGACTTGTTCTGGGGATTGTACAGAAAAAGGGATGAGGGACCCGCCGACCGCTGTTTGCCGAAGAAAACAAGTGAATAATTCTAACGACAATTTGTCTGCATTCTTCAAAAGGAAAAGAAAGATATCGTTGTCATTTTTCATTTTTCCGCTGATCCACGTCGCGATTGCCGTCCCGCTCGCATACCACCTGAACATATGGTCGGATGAAGCTTCTTCTCTTTATTCCACACAAGGGGGCTTCTATTTGACTTTGGGAAACTCGTTTAACGAAAAACAGGCACCTCTTTATTTTATTTTCCTGGGTGCCTGGCGACTTTTTGACGATTCGATTTTTTTCGCTCGCTTGTTTTCCGTAATCTGCTCGGTTTTTTCGATCGGTGCATTTTTCCTCGTCGTGAGGCGATTCTGGAACGAAAAAACAGGGCTCTTTGCGACATTTTTCTTTTCCGTGCACCCCTATCTCGTTTGGGCAAGTATCGAGATCCGGGTCTACGCGCTTGTCATCCTGCTGTCGCTATTGATTTTGCTTCTTTTCGAGAAGCAGTTC
>JAOTWT010000046.1 GCA_029862725.1 Acidobacteriota bacterium
TTATCCCGTAAAGAAACTGCAGTGCATAAAGGATCGGGGTCGAAACGGGTTTCGTCAGAAAGGAGATCCACCCGTAGTTGATAAAGTCCTCAATATCTACCGGGCGACCGGCAAGTTCTGACATCTCATTGTTGTACTTATGAAGTACAAAATAGTCTTTCGTACCCGTATAAACGCGGTTAACCGAACCATCCGCGGGTATCGGAACATATGCCGAGATTAAATGCTTTGTAGCGGTAGTCGTTTTACTTCGCGTGATGGTTGCGATGATTCCGTCCGTAAAAGGTTCGACATCTTCCACGTATTTCGTCGAATTGAGTTCGAGTCCGGCGGTCCTTTTGGCCGGCACAATCGCCATCGCAAAATATGTGTCGCCGATTCCCGCCCAGTCCACCTCGCCGGCAACCTGCATTTTTCCCGTATCGCCTTCATCGCCGATCAAAGAAGCGGCATATTGGCGCGTCTGCTCGGCGGTCGTATTGTAAACGGCCTCCGGTTCGACGGTATAAAACGTGTATCGGGGAATTCCCTGGTCACCAATACTCGGGCCGATAACGACTTTTGTATTTGGAACTGCGGTTCCGCCTTTTTCGAGTTTCAGGGAAAAATCGGCAATATAACTGTCGCCGCGAAATACAAATTTCTTCTCTGCTTCGACCCCGCCCGGGCCTTTCATCGAAAATACTATTTCCCTCGACTCGCCGGCGCCAAGCTCTATTTCCGATCGGTCGACCGAAACGGCAAAATTGCGATCGTTGAGGATTTTATCCAGCTTTTCGTCGCCGGTCCTCAGCTTAAACGGTGCCTTGGCAGGCTCTTCCTTAAGACCCTTTGCGGAAATGAGCTGGAGCGGAATCTTTTTGCCGTTGGATCCGTCGGCGTAAAGCGGCTTGCGTTCGTTTTCGTCGGGTGAGTCGTTCTTGAGGAGGATCCAGCTTGTCGCAGCGGCTCCCCTGCTGTCTAAAGTGACTTCATAAAGCGGAGTTTTAATCGTAACCGTCTTGTTCGGATTCTCGTCCGGGGCCTCTTCAACCTCTTCTTTTGCCGCGGTCTCCTCTTTTGGTTTAACCGTTTCTTCTTTCGGCGTAGCCTTCTCATCCTTACCGGCGTTAACCGCTGTGTTTGCATTTGCAAGTTCATCGGCGGGCTTTTCCGGCGAGAATAAATATGTCCAGCCCGTCAGAACGACCAGCGAAAGGACCGCCGCCAATATGAAACGGGTTTGAGTTTGCTGCTTATTTGGATCTTCCATTATTTATCCCGGGAAAACTATCTAACCGGATCATGACCGCCTTTACAGAAGGGCTGGCAACGGCATAAACGCTTTGTTCCCATCCAGATACCACGCACTGCACCATACTTGCCGACCGCCTCCATTGCATACTCCGAGCAACTCGGCGTAAACCTGCAAGACGGCGGTAGCATCGGCGAGAGGAAGCTTTTATAGAGTTTTAAGATGTCGATCAGCAGATGTTTCATTGATCAGTTTACGTTTGGCAATCCTACCGAGTTCACCTCGAAAGACTCAACACGGTCGAGGATATCGAGGAAGTCGGCTTTCAGTTCATCGAATCCCGCTTCGAGGATCGAACGCCGTGCGTTGAGTGCCCAGTCATATCGGCCCCGCAACCCTCCGAGTTCGGTAACGCTCAGGCGGAAGGCCTCTCTCAAAAGACGCTTTGCACGGCTTCGTCTTACCGAGTTGCCGATCGCTTTTTTCGATGCTGTAACACCCACACGATGAAAAGACGTTTCCGACGGTGCGATAAACGCCGTCATGAAACGCCCCCTAAAACGTTCTCCTTCATTGTAGGCCCGCCGAAACTCTTTCGGCTTACGCAAACGTTGCTCTTTCGGCAAGCGAAAACTTAGTAGTGAAACGGCGTTAACCTCTTGCGTCCTTTGGCCCTCCGGCGCTTTAATACATTGCGTCCGGCTTTTGTCGCCATCCTCGCGCGAAACCCGTGCTTCTTTGCCCGTTTGCGATTGTTTGGCTGAAATGTTCTCTTCGGCATAACGTATATCCTTTATCTAAAAAGCGAAAACCACGATTTTACGGATGAAATGGTGCAAAGTCAATCCAGCATCAAGGAGTTCGAACGGATAATTGATAATTAAAAATTGATATTTCCTTCGGAAATAGGTGCAATCATGCGTAGTAAATTTCTGGACCAACTTTTGGGACGCAGTTCGCCGCGGACCAACGCGGATAATAATACGGATCGGAGAAAGCAACTATTGAAAAACCGTCGGCCGATAAAAAAACAATCCGGTCAACCGCTTCAAACGTCTTGAAAATCCAATAAAAATGAAGCGCGGACAACCCCGGAGCGTCGAAGACGCGGCTTTACATCGCCAGTTGGAAGGCCGCAGGCCGCAGCATCTGTCTATAATAACGTCGCGCTTTCAGCGCTTTTAAGGAATTGATCACGATGTTTCGCAGATCCGATTTTGCTGCCTGAAGCCTGCTCAGTCGTCGTGTGTGATCGCCTTTGTATTGACCCGCCTCCCTTTAATCACTATCTCGCCAGCGGCGATTCGCCGGACCGCCTCGACATAGGCAGCATGCTCGTGAACGATAATTCTCTTTGAAAGTGAATCGGCGTCATCACCATCCCGCACTTCTACCGCCTTTTGAAGGATTATAGCGCCGTGATCGAGATGTTCGTCGACGAAGTGGACAGTGCAGCCGGAGATCTTCACACCGTATTGGATCGCCTGTTCGTGTGCGTGCAGACCCTTGAAACTTGGCAGAAGAGACGGGTGAATATTCAGGATGCGGTTTGGAAAGGCCCGCACAAAACCGGCGGACAGGAGCCGCATGTACCCCGCGAGGCAGACGAGTTCGACGCCGTGTTTTTTGAGCTCTGATACTATCTCGGCATCATGTTCTTCGCGGCTGCGTTTCTTCCTCGTCACGACGACGGTCTCGATCCCCAATTCGCGTGCCTTTTCGAGGCCTGGAGCTTTAGATTTGTCGCTGACAACAACCGCGACATCAGAATCCGGGATCGCGCCATCGCGGACCGCCTCGGCGATCGCGACCATGTTCGAACCGCGTCCTGATATGAGGATTCCTATCTTCATTCTTCTTTTATCGTCCTTCTCCGATCCTTGTTGCGGTTCCCTGATTTCATCTCGTATTGATTGCCGCCACTCCGCGACATTCTTCACATTGTGCCGAACACCGTTCAAAAAAGCTATGGCTACCAACTGAGTACAGGGGCCGCTTGGAATCTTATCTCCAGTTCTTTAACTCCGGCCACAACTCCATTAACGGTTTCTTGAGGTTCCGGCAGACGAGGATATTGTATTTCTCGTAAGGCATTGAAAAAGGATTATCAACGCGCGTCTTTTTCTCAACGCTCTCGAAATACCTCTCTGCGTCTTTAACGCTCGTCCCGAGCAATATCACCACACTTCCGTCATAATCTCTCGGGCCCCAAAGAAAATAGCTTTGGTGCGGGCTTATCGCTTTTGGTAATCCAAATTGCGTGCCGAATTTATCGATCGCGCCGGCCTGCCCATAGTTCCCGCCAAAAATCGCCGCTTTTTTCCGATCCTCCTCCGGAAGTGCTCTGTAAACATCCGCGACCTGAGCGACCATTTCTTCCCAACCGAACTGATCGCCAAATATCTGCGGTAGTTCTCCGGTGTGACCGACTTCCGTCTTTGTCGAAGGCAAACCAATTGCTGCCGCGTATGCCGGCACGTTCTGAACCGGGATCAACGGCACCGCCATCGGAGCGAGTACGGCCCCAACGGCAAGGACAAAGGCACAGTGTACCGCCATCGCGACTTTGCCGATCAATTTGGACGAAAGCAGGTCTTCCCAAAAAACCCCGCCCGCGGCAAAAAGCATCGGGTAAACAGGCGACAAATAATAATGCTTCGCGGCGAAATAGATCATCAAACCGAGCGTGATCAAATAGGCAAGACCCAATGCACGGAATCGCCTGCCATTTTCCCGGAAGAGCAGGAATACAAGCCCGGCTAACCAGACCGGGAAGGTCAGCGGGTTATGGATCAGAATCTGCTGAAAGATAAACTGGTGCGGCGCGAGAACGACGTTCTTTCCGCTCGCGGCCACGTTTCGCAAGAGCTCGAGAGTCGCCCAGTCGTTTTGGTATTGCCAAATCACGTTTGGCAAAAAGAGCAAAAAGGCCACACCTGCACCAATCCATATATGGACGTTCTTAAAGGCCTTACGGTCCTGGGTGATAATAAAACCGGCAGCCAGCGCAAGCGCGAAGAAAAAGGTCGAGTGCTTGTTCATCAAGCCGAGGCCGACAAAGGCTCCGAACATCAGCCAGTACGAAGGATTTTCTTTCTTTACCGCCCATAAATAGCTAAGCACGCAGCCCATCCAGAAGACGGGCTCGTAGGCGTTCATCCCCATCAGGTTATCAATCGATAAATAGACCGGTGCAGCCAAAACACAAATACATGCCAGCAATGTCGCAAGATGTTTCCCGCCGAATTCTCTCACGATCAAACCGGTGAGGATAATTTTCAAAGCGCCTGCAAGTGCGGGCAAAAACCTGATCGCGTAAAGTGAATCTCCAAAAATGGTCTTTGAGGCAGCTCCGATCCAAATACTGAGGGGCGAATGATCGGGATAACCAAATGCAAGGTGATCGGTGCTCGCAAGGAAGTAAAGTTCGTCGCGGAAATAGCCGTAACGGCCGCCGACGTAAAGGAAAAGAAGGAGTTTGACCGATGCAATCGCGAATGCGATTGTGAGGGGGCTTTTCATTGACCATTTGTCATTGATCATTTGTCCGGCGCCTCCTCAATCAATTCTAATTTCTGCGTACTGCCGCTTTTCCAATCCGCCAAATCCGCTTTTATCCGCGGCTAGAAAGCTTCTGCAATAATCCAAGAGATAAATGATCCCTGATAAATGTTAAATGATCTTTACACCGTCGCCTTCGACAACCATGCCGATCTCGTAGCATTTATCGCCGAGCCCTTCAATGTGATCAATGATCTTCCGGCGGCCGGCACGTGAACAGATAACGGTCATCCCGATTCCCATGTTGAAAGTCCGGAACATTTCGTTGTCTTCGACCTTGCCGAGTTTCTGCATCGCACCAAAAACCGGCAACTCGGGCCACGAACCCCTTTCGATCTCAACCGACATTCCTCCCGGCAAAATCCGCGGTATGTTTTCAAGCAAACCGCCTCCGGTTATATGGGCCAGGCCTTTGATCGCGTCCTGATCAAGGAGCCCGTCCAAGACAGGAAGATAGGAACGGTGGGGACGAAGAAGGACCTCTCCAACTTCAGCACCTTCCAGTTCGATCAGTCTTGTATCGACCGGATATTCGGCGATCTCAAAAAACAGCTTTCTGGCGAGCGAATAGCCGTTTGTGTGGAGTCCCGTCGAAGGAAGACCCAGCACAACATCTCCCGGTCTTATCGTGGAACCGTCGATGACCTTCCGGCGATCGACAACACCGACGATAAAACCCGCCAAGTCGTATTCGCCATCCTTATAAAACCCGGGCATCTCGGCCGTTTCTCCGCCGAGAAGGACACAGCCATTTTGTCTACATGCGATCGAAAGTCCCTCGACCACCGACGCTGCGATTTCCGGGGAAAGCTTCCCCGTGGCGAAGTAATCCATAAAAAAGAGAGGCCTGGCTCCCTGCACGAGTATGTCTCCGACACAATGGTTTACAAGGTCCTGGCCGATCGTTTTGTGGGTATCGGTCAAGAACGCGAGTTTTAGTTTCGTACCGACCCCGTCGGCGGATGAGACAAGAACCGGTTCTTCCAAATCAGGAAATCTGGCATCAAACATTCCGCCAAAACTTCCGATATCGGTAAGCGTTCTTTCATTGAAAGTGGCCTTTGCAAGGCTGCTGATTTTTTTAACGGCCTCGTTTGCGGTGTCGATCGAAACACCAGCGTCTCGGTAAGAAAAAGGTTTGGTCATCGTGAGCAGATTATAGTGCTAAATTGCCGAACTTGTTAAGCCGGAACATTCAAAACAGTGAGTTCCTTGAATCGCGCGTAGAATCCAGATAGCATTTCGGTTGAGGTGTTCCATTTATGAGTTTCACGCTTATTGACTGCGGGTCCGAAAACTTCGAGATGCGGGCCAGCGTATGGAGTTGGAAGGCCGCGCTTGAGATCATCAAATCGTTTGATGTCATCAGCGAGGGCAAAATCAGGCAGATGTCCTATAACGCAACGGGCGTAGTCGTTTCGCAGGAAGACGCACTGATGATCGGTGAAAAAATGAGGGATCTGATATTGCCAAGACTAAAGCCCGGCCAGCGTATGTACTCGGATCTCAGCGTTACCGAGGCGCCAGACGACGGGACGATCCACAAGGACGAGGACGACAAGTGGAAGAACTACAGCGTCGACCATGATTGGTTGACCGAATTCTCGGAGTTTTGCCTCAATAGCAAGGGATTTCAGGTTTTTTAGATGGAACAAGTCTACGAGTTCTTTGGACAGGTTTGGGTACAGCTCACCGGAATGGTTATTTTTGCTGCGGTTCATGGCTATGCGGCTGCATGGCTCGCGGTAAGGATGCTTTTTCGACCGAGACGTCCGATCAAAGTTCTCGGTATTACGATATTTCCGCAGGGTATGATTCCGCGCCACCGAGAGAGGCTTGCCAACGCGATCGGCAAGGCGGTCGGACAAGAATTGGTATCGCAGGAAACGGTTCTCGAACACCTTTTTGAACGCGAGTTTCTTCAAACCAAGATTCAAGGCGTAGTTAATTCCTATACCGAGGAACTGCTGACGCAGGACTATCCTTCGATTGTCGAGGCCCTGCCGGAAAACCTGCGGGGCGCCGTACTGGAGTCGGTCGATGCGCTGCAGGAAAAACTCGGGATCTATGTCGAAAGAGTGATCCAGAGTGAGGTTACCCGCGAGGAAATACGTGGATTTATCGACCGGCGGGTCGACGAGTTCCTCGGCCAGACCGTTTCCGAGGTTTTTACAGAGGAGAACTACAACAGCATTCTCGAGTTTGTCGAGAACAAGACCGGTTCCATCGTTAACGAGCCGAAGCTGGAAGAACAGCTCGCGGTTTTTATCGGCAATCGCGTTGAGGACCTGGCCCATACCGAAACGCCGCTTGGCGAGATGTTCACTCCCGAAGCGATTGCCCTGTTAAAGGAAAAAGCCGTCGAGCAGATCGAACCGATCATTCATCAGCTAGCCGATCTCGCTACCGAGGACCGTACAAAGAACCAGATAAGTGCGCTTATAAAGAAGGAAGTTCACAGTTATTACGAGCAGCTCCCCTTTTTCAAAAAGATCTTTGTTTCGCGCGATAACCTTCTCAGAGAAGTGGACGACCTTGTCGACGAAAGCTTGCCGAAGAGAATCGAGGAAACCCTTCAGGGGGACTTCTTCGCGGAAGAAGCGGCGGCGTTTGTAAGTAAAACGATCGATAATACGCTGGCACGGCCGCTTCCGGACCTGATCGGTACCATCGAACAGCAGCACCTCGATCATCTGAAAAGACAGCTCACCAAAAGCATCCTCTCGGTTTTAAGAAGTCCCGAGATGCAACAGTCGATTTCTGCTTTTCTTGCGGATTCGCTCGCAAAATTAAGACCGCAAAAGGTGGGTGAGATTCTTCGTTCGCTGCATCTCAATGCCGCAGATGAGATCAAGAAGACGCTCGCGAACGGTCTGGAAAACGTCTTGAACAACGCGGACACGACCAAGATCATACATTCCGTTCTCTCCGCTCAAATCGATTCTTTGCTTCACGCTCCGATCGGAAGGCTGAATCAACACATTTCGGAAGACAAGATCCGGAACGCCGGTAACGCGATGACGGAAACGATCATCGCAACCGCCCGCGTCAAACTTCCCGAGGCAATCCAGGAATTCGATATTGGCGGCGTTGTTCGGGACAAGGTGAACGGCTATCCGGAAGAAAAACTCGAGTCGCTGGTAATGACGATCGCCAGGGAACACCTGAGAACGATCGAATTCTTTGGATTTCTTTTTGGTCTATTTGTCGGGTTGGCGCAGGCGGCCTATGTGTATTGGACCATCCTCTTCAAAATCGCCGAATAGAAAGCTACAAAAAGCTTTTAATTTCACTTTTGCCCTCGTTGCTGTCGCAAATCAGATCGATAGACCCGAACTCGTTTACAAACAACCCGACGACCCTTATCTCCGGAACCCAATGCCCGACGATCCCGGCCGATTTCTTGATATCAGCGATATGTTCTTCGTTTGATACCGGATTGGCAACACAATCGAAATGTCCGCAAACGGCAATTATCGAAGGATTGTGCGCCCGTATAGCGACCTGAGTTGTATGGTGTATTCGATTCGTTATCTTGCTGTCTTCACGAGCGAGACAACCATCGGCGCCTGGTTCGGTGATCATGTCGACGTATTGCACGCTACCGTGGAACTTGACCCATTCGATTACCGGCATCTGGGCCCTCCCGTCGATGCAATCAATGGCGCATCCAAATGTATCCATAATAATCTCCGATGTGTTTGTTAATATTAACCCGAAACCTCCATTTATTAAATTTGACAGAACTTTTTGCTTTTTGCGAGCGTTTCCATTCTGACTAGCAATTATCCTTTGGAGGCATCATGAAAAAACTTGGATTTTTAATTTTTGGCGCTACTCTCGTTGTTGGCGTGATTCTCGCCAATTTTACGTCATTTGGAAGCTCGGCGATTAAATCACCCTTATCGTATCTTTTTGGGTCGAAGATCCACGGTTCCGGAAATATCATAAGCGAAACCCGGAATACAGGTGAATTTTCCGGGGTCCAGGTCGGCGGGATTCTAAATGTTGAGATAAAGAGAGCCGAGAAACTGAGTGTCGTTGTCGAAGCAGATGACAATATCGCTCCCAATATCAAAACGGTCGTAAAAGCCGGAGTGCTAAAGATCTGGAGTGAAAAATCATTTAAGAGCCATGGTCGTGTCACGGTTCGAGTAACCGCTCCAAACATCGAAAGCATAGATACCTCCGGGGTTGCGAATGTGATTTTTACAGGCGTCAGCAACGAAAGCCTTGAGATCGAAGCCAGTGGGGCTTCGAAGGTCGAGCTGGAAGGAACCGTCGATTCGCTCGATGTCGACATGAGCGGAGCGAGCAAGGTCAAAGCCTCAAAGCTTGTCGCGGCGAGAGTTGAAGTCGACGGCAGCGGAGCATCGGCTTTGGCGATCAAGGTTACCTCGGCTTTGAGGGCGGATCTATCGGGTGCAAGTTCGGTAAGATACACCGGCGATCCGTTGGAATTGCAAAAATCCGTTTCGGGTGCCGGCAAAGTTAGAAAGATCGACTAGGATTCGAGGTATCAAAAAGTTGGAAAAGGGTCGCCCAATGGGCGGCTCTTTTTTGGGCATAGATCGACAGGAGGGTTGGCGATTCGCACGGCGACGTAACAAACCACTTTACGGTCACCCCCAGATATGCGCCCCTCGATGCGTTTCAGGCCTTTTAGGTGCTGCAGACTCTGGATCGTGTTGAGCCGCTTGTTTCGTCAAAGCTACTGTTCTCTTCCGTTTTCACCTTAAGCGGTTTATGCAACCTCTTAACGAGTTCCGGGTACAATTCATCTCCGATGGTCGGAGAAACTCCTGAATCTATTTCGCCAAGAATGTAATTTCCGGCCGCTGCCTCTAAAAGCGGCTTATGCAGTTTAGACTCGTTATAAGAATCGGCCGACGGCTCCCGGCGCCGGTTTTTTTTTCCCAAACTGGCGGTATCCACGGCCGGGGGAATTCCATTTCTGCGGACCAAGAAAATATTTTCCGTTTTTCAAAACAAGACAAACCATTATCGAACAAAGGGTTCTCAGTTTTAAAATTTGTTTATCGAGAATGCCTGTGGATAACTGCTTGCATCCCTGTTGAATCTCTGATAATCTTCGGCTCGTTTCGAATTGTAAAGACCCTCTAACTTATTGAAAACAGTAAGCTTAAAGTGTTACTTTAACTATTAAGCAGTTTTCCGCTGTCCTGTGGAAATCTTTGTGGAAAACCAAAAACCGCTTTGGCGTTGGTTGCCAAAGTCGCGTTGATTGAACGGTTTGAACCAAGCTGCTTATGATGTTTCTTTTTACGTTTTTCGAAACATCACCCCCTAAAGTCAGTTCGAGATAGATTCTCAATTTCTTTAAGGCAACGTATCTTTTCCAATGAATACATCTGTCAAGAATTCGAATGTTTGGGAAAGCATTCTTTCAAGAGTAGAAAAACGGCTTAACAATCAGATATTTGATGTTTGGTTTCGTCCTGTACAAATGGAAAGCTGTGACGAAAGTAAACGAATACTCTATTTGAAGACCAAGAAGATCAACCGCGATTGGATCAACAAGCACTACGCCGAACTCCTTGAACTGACAATGAGGGAATTGTCACTTCCCGAGTACCGGCTCAAGTGGAAAATCGAAGATCTTGAAATTCGAGAGGATGGGGACTTCGAACCTGAAAGCGACGACAACGAGCCTGATTCGCATGTACCGGTGTCTAAAACGGGTTCGTCATCGAAAACAAGATTTGTCGATATCGAGCCGGCCGAAAATTCCCTGATTCCAAAATACACCTTTGGTTCATTTGTCGTTGGAAGTTGTAACGAATTCGCACACGCGGCGGCGGAAGCTGTTGCCGAAGCGCCGGGACAAGCTTATAACCCGATGTATATTTACGGTGGTGTCGGGCTAGGCAAGACCCATTTGATGCACGCCACGGGTCATGCTATCCGGAAAAAAAACAGGCATCTTCGGGTTGCTTACATTTCTGCCGAGAAATTCATGAACGAGCTGATCAATGCAATTCGTTACGACAAGACACAGACTTTTCGCGACAAATACCGTTCGATGGATGTTCTGCTGATGGACGACGTGCAGTTCATGGCTGGAAAAGAAAGGACCCAGGAAGAGTTTTTTCACACATTTAACGCACTTCATAACGATCAAAAGCAGATCATCATTTCATCGGACACTCCGCCCCGCGAGATTCCGACTCTCGAAGAAAGACTGCACTCGAGATTCGAATGGGGCCTGATCGTAGACATCGAGCCGCCCGATCTGGAAACGAAGGTCGCTATTTTGAAAAGAAAAGCCGATATGAGCGGAATCGATCTGCCAGACGATATAGCCTTTTTTATCGCAAATAAGGTTAAGAGCAATGTCCGCGAGCTTGAGGGATCTCTCGTTCGGTTAGTCGCGATTTCGTCGCTTAGAGGTCTTCCCATTTCGAAAATGCTGGCCCAGGACGCGATGAAAAACATCATCGATTCCGAGGAAACCGGCGACGTGACGATCGAGAGAATTACCAGAACGGTTGCCGGGGACTACGATCTGACGGTTGACGAGATCAAATCGAAGAATAATTCGAGGCGTATCGCGCTACCTCGCCAGGTTGCTATGTATCTATGCAAAAGGCTGACGAGACATAGCTTCCCGGAAATCGGCCGCGAATTTGGTGGAAAGCACCATACGACCGTAATGCACTCGGTAGAAAAGATTGAAAAACTTGTAAAAAAGGAAAAAGATTTCCACAGAAAAATTAGCAGGCTTATAGATAGTCTTTGTAGCTAGTTAAACGTAATTTAACTTCTTGAGAAGATTTTTTATACACAGACGGAAGAAATCTCTGAAATTACGCAAGTTGTTTATATACAACAGTTTATGGTGATTTTATCCACAGCATGTGGAATACCGGGTTGGTTTTGATGTGGAAAAGCAGGGATTGC
>JAOTWT010000508.1 GCA_029862725.1 Acidobacteriota bacterium
CTATCCGATGGAATGACGGAGACATTGATAAACAACCTATCGCAGATACCCGGATTGAAAGTAAAGGCCCGGAACGCAGTTTTTCGTTATAAAGGGCAAGTGACAGACCCGCAGAAGATCGCGGATGAACTCAACGTTCAGGCACTCCTGTTTGGCCGGGTCTTGCAGCGCGGCGATCGTTTGACATTGAGCCTGGAACTGATAAATGCCGGGACCGAGAACGTACTCTGGGGCAACACGTACGAAAAGAGTGCTTCTGAACTCGCCTCGCTCCAAACGGAGATCGCACGCGACGTCTCAAACAAACTCTCGGCAAGGCTTTCCGGTGAGGCGGAAAAGAAGGTCAGGCTGACAAATACCGGCAATTCAGAGGCATATCAGGCTTATCTGAAAGGGCGATATCATTGGAACAAGCGGAACGAAGAAGGTTTCCGGAAGGCCATTAGTTTCTTTGAGCAGGCGATCGAACTCGATCCTAATTACGCGCTTGCATGGAGCGGGCTTGCCGATGCCAATCTTTTGCTGCCCGAATACGGTGAATATCCAGCCGATGTTTACCTGCCAAAAGCAAGGGCGGCCGCAGAGAAAGCGCTGGAACTCGATCCAACCCTTGCAGAGGCTCAGACAACACTCGCCTATTACGAGCATACGTACAAATGGAATTTTTCTGAAGCAAAACGACTGTACAAAAAGGCGATCGAGCTGAACCCCGAATATGCGACCGCTTACCAGTGGTACTCGGAATTGCTTATGCAGGAGAGAAAATTCGATCAGGCTGAGGTCTACGGACGCAAAGCTGTCGAACTCGACCCGGCGGCACCGATAAAGTCATATGTATATGCCGGGCTATATTTCTATAAACGGGATTATCCGGAAGCCGAAAAACAACTCCTGAAGACCCTCGAGATCGATAAAGAATTTGCGCCCGCGCGCGATACACTTTCGCAGATCTATGCCATTCAGAAAAAGCTTCCTGAAGCACTACGCCAGTGCGAAGCCATAGTCAGATCCGAAGGAAAGGTTTGGGACTATTGCGAAGGGGTCGCCTACGCATACGCGGGCGACAAGGCGAAAGCTCAAGAGTTCTTGTCGGACTATGCTTACAGCGGGGCTGTGAAAATTTATCGTGTTGCGGCAATCCATGCGTTGATCGGGGATCAGGATAAGGCGTTGGACCTTCTGGAAAGCCTCTATCGGCAAAAGTTCGTTTTTCTCCTTGCCGCAAATACGGAAGCATGTTTTGACGGTTTGAAAAGCAATGAGCGCTTTAAAGATTTGATAAAAAAGATCGGTTTACCCGGGTGAGGGTCGGCTCAAAAGCTCAGAGTTTAGTAATTTAAAACCGGGGAGTGCGGTAATCACACTCCCCCATTTTCGAACCGATGAAATCGATTCCGGTTATTTGTTAGTTATTTTGACAAAAGCAGGCCAAGGATGGCTGGATCGAGAATCAGCGAGATAGAGACCTTAACGGCACTTCCCTTTTTACCGCGCTGTTCGTCAAACTTCCTGGGCTATTTACCGCCCGCCTGGAAGGCTTCTAAAACCAGTTCGGCAAATACAGCGTCAAAATCCTCCGGAACATTCATTTCGAAATAGTGGCCGTGGGAGCGGGGTCCGTAGGATTCTATTTTCGTCAGGTTCTTAACGTTGGGATACTTCGCCGGGAGAATAAGGCCGCAACGAAGACTGTTTTTTCGGGTCTGGCAAGACGCAAACCGTATCCTTTTCTGGAAGACGATCCTCGTCTTTTGCGGGTAGCAAACAACTTTTCCGCAGCTTTCGACCAGCTCCCTGTATCTATCGAACAAATCGCGGACGACCGGGTCTTTTCCCTCGAAATGGCTTTCAAGATCGTAGACGCCGCACGAATGCCACATGTTCTCTGTCACGAAACGGTGTCCGCAGACAGGGCAAGTCCATAGATCTTTCTCATCCGCCATATTGCTTTACGCTTTTCACGATGTGAGCCGGCGCCGGGAAGCTAATGCTTCCGTCTTCGTTTTCATACTCGGAAAGAGTTTGTTTCCCGAATTCGATCAGGCGCGCCAGATCGTCATCGTTAAACATTGCAGACAATGGCGTTGCACGAATATCGGTAGTGATCCAGGCTTCCATGGACGGAAAGCGGGCAGTCGTCTCGAGCGTATGGATTTCCGGCTTGATCCCCGCTTCCAGAAAGATCGCTTCGAGTACTTGTTTTTCGCCGAGTGTGAATGGCGATGTCAAAATATCTGCCGGTTCCCGGCCAAATTCTTCCTGCAGAAGACCAACGAATTCGCGATACCCGGGAGTCTTATCAAGCTCCTCCCAAACCGCGACGACGACCCTTCCGCCGACCCGCTTCATCTCTCTGAGGGCACCAACTTTGTCCGGGAAAAACATTAAGGCGAACTGGCTAAAGACAACATCGAATGTGCTGTCGTCAAACGGCAGATCTTCCGCATTCCCTTTTTTCCATTCAATCGAAGGATCCTTTAATCGCGCCACCGCCAGCATGTCGTCGCTGAGATCCAGTCCGGTCACGAAATCGGTCTGCTGCCGTGCAGTGCGCGCAACGACCCCCGTTCCGCAGGCGACATCGAGTACCTTTTCGCCGGGCCGGATCTTCCCCGCAGCGACCGTAAGAGTCGCCCAATCGCCAAAAAGAGCCGGC
>JAOTWT010000509.1 GCA_029862725.1 Acidobacteriota bacterium
AATAGAGTCCTCGATGACGAACACCGGACAATCTGAATCCCGCGAATTGGAGCATGCAGCCGCCGTCCGCGACATGTTTTCGGGAATCGCTGGAAAATACGATTTCCTGAACCACTTCCTTTCATTGAACATCGATAAACGCTGGAGAAAGCGGGTATCCGAGAAACTCGCGGAGCCGCTTTCGCGTGAAGACGCGCTTATCCTCGATGTCGCTTGCGGCACGGGGGATCTGGCGATTGAACTCGTCGAAAGCGGGCGGGCGCGCGTGATCGGTACCGATTTCTGCCGCCCGATGCTTGAAATAGCACAGCAAAAGAGTCTCAAAAAGGATCTCGGTGTTCCCTTTGTAGAGGCTGACGGTTTGCGGCTTTCGTTTCCAGACGAGCAGTTCGATGCAGTAACGATTGCGTTTGGGCTGAGGAACTTCTCAAACTGGAAGAACGGATTGCGGGAACTTCGGAGGGTATTGAAACCGGGCGGTGTTCTTGCCGTGCTCGAATTCTCTTCGCCTCGGGTTCCGGGATTCAGACAGCTTTTTTCGTTATATTTTTCGCGGGTCCTTCCGAGGATTGGCGGTGCGGTAAGTGGTTCTCGCGGAGCGTATGAATATCTGCCGGATTCGGTTTCGAGATTTCCCGATCAAAAACGGCTCGCCGAGATGATGGGACAAATCGGATTTTCCAATGTAGAATACTCGAATCTAACCGGTGGCATTGCTGCCATTCATACCGGGATCAAAGTATGATTTTCCGGATGCGGACAGCTTCATATTGTCTGCAAAACGCAATAGACGGATATTCGAGATAAGGCCTCGTCGTTTTGAATCCTCCGTTTGAAGATCCGATCAGTATTCAGCAGGTGGGTGCGCCGCGGTTGAAAGCTTTCCAGGCTCGGGTTTCTCGTCACGAGGCAACCATTAGACCTGAGCCAAAAGGAGATTTCAACCGATTAAAGTGCCCCGGATATTTAGATCCCTCATCGAAACTTCTGATGAATAAGTACAAACTATTCAACTTGGTCAAGCGAATTGGTCTGTTTTTGCTCGTCATATGGACGGTCGTTTCGCTCGTCACGGTTCTCATCGAGCTGGTGCCCGGAGACCCGGCCATTGCGAGACTCGGCGATCAGGCGACACCGGCGCAACTAGAGGCTTTTCGTATCCGCCACGATCTCAATTCCCCGGCGTTCTTTTTTACATACGAAAGTGACACCGGCTTCACTTGGAACGGTGCCGACAATCGTTATATGAAATACTGGACCGGGGTTCTGCAAGGCAATCTTGGGATTTCCTTTGATACCGAACGCCCGGTTTCCGAGATGATCATCGAGCGCTACCCGGCGACCATTAAACTGGCCCTTGCCGCGCTCGTTGTCGCAATTGGCATATCTCTGCCGCTGGGGGTCCTCGCAGGTACCCGCAAGAACTCCGTTATCGACAATTTCGCGTCCTTTTTCGCACTGATGGGAATCTGTCTTCCGGGTTTTGTGATCGGCCCTTTGCTGGTCTATGTTTTTGCCGTAAAAATCCCGATATTCGCACCGACCGGTAATTACAATCCGGAAGACATCGTGTTACCTGCGTTTACGCTCGGCGCCGCACTTTCGGCGATTCTGACGCGGATGATCCGTTCGAGCGTGATCGAGGAACTGGGCGAGGATTATGTTCGGACTGCGCGTGCCAAGGGTCTTTCCGAGCGAATCGTAATATACAAACACGTGCTAAAGAACGGACTGATTCCGGTTGTGACAATTCTCGGCCTCCAACTGGGCGTTCTTCTGGCAGGCGCGATCATCACCGAAAAGATCTTTAACTGGCGCGGGATCGGCACCTTGCTTTTGGATGGAATCAACTCGAGGGACCACCGGCTCGTGCAAGGCGTCGTGCTTGTTATCAGCATCACTTATATTCTTGCAAACTCCTTTACCGACTGGGTTTACGGGCGGCTCGACCCCCGCATCCGGCTTTCGTGAAGCTGTCGGCAACGAAAGAAATTTATTGTGAGCAGGCTTAGCTACATCGGAATCGTTCTCGCGCTCGTCTTTATCCTGACGGCCATTTTCGCGCCTGTGATCGCGCCCTATGACCCGGTTCAGGAGTTCAATAAATACGACCCCGTCGACAACCGCATGGCGACGCGCAAACGCGAAGCGCCAAGCGCCGAGTTTTGGTTTGGCACCGACAATCTCGGTCGCGATGTGTTCTCGCGGATCGTTTACGGCGCCCGTGTTTCTCTTCTTGTGGGCATCAGTGTCGTCACGATTTCCGGAATTGTCGGCATCATCATCGGAGCGATAGCCGGTTTCTATGGCGGGTGGCTGGACAAATTCCTTTCGGGTTACCTCTTTAACGTCTTTATGGCTTTCCCGGGACTCCTCCTGGCGATCGCGATCGTGGCTTTTCTGAGCGGCACAAATCCAAGTCCTTCGGATCGAATACGCCATCTGATCATCGCAATGTGCATCACGGGCTGGGTCGGTTATGCCCGCGTCATGAGAGGACAGGTCCTGAAAGTACGCGAATACGACTATGTCCAGGCGGCGCGCGCACTTGGAGCCGGGAACATGAGGCAGCTCTTCATACATATACTTCCGAACGCCGTGCAGCCGCTGATCGTGCAGGCGTCGCTGGCGATGGCCGGTGCGGTTCTAGCCG
>JAOTWT010000510.1 GCA_029862725.1 Acidobacteriota bacterium
TGGGAAACCTGGGCGGTGCGGCGGCGATGCCGGTGATGGAGGGAAAGGCGCAGTTGTTCAAGGAGTTTGGCGGGGTCGACGCGTTTCCGTTATGTCTCGACACAAACGATGCGGATGAGATTGTCCAGACGGTAAAAAACATATCGATCGCGTTCGGCGGGATCAATCTCGAAGACATATCCGCACCGCGCTGCTTTGAAATTGAAGAACGTCTGATTGAGGAACTCGATATTCCGGTCTTTCACGACGACCAGCATGGTACGGCGGTAGTCGTGCTTGCTGCGCTCATCAACGCGCTCAAGATTGTCGACAAGAAGATGGAAGATATCAAACTCGTCGTTAACGGGATCGGCGCCGCCGGAGTGGCCTGTACCAAGATCGCGATGGCTGCCGGCGTCCAAAACGTGATCGGCTGCGATACTAGCGGGTCGCTGTACCAGGGACGTTCGGAGAATATGAATTGGATCAAGGACTGGTTTGCGCGAAATACAAATCCGGATAAGGAAAGGGGCGAGCTCCGCGACGTGATCAAAGGAGCCGATGTTTTCTTTGGCCTTTCGGCGCCCGGCGTGATCGGCGTCAGTGATCTTAAGAACATGGCAAAAGACCCGGTGGTCTTCGCCATGGCAAATCCCGACCCCGAAATCTACCCGGAGGTCGCGACCGGCCACGTCGCGGTCATGGCGACGGGAAGATCCGATTACCCGAATCAGATCAACAACGTACTTTGTTTCCCGGGAATCTTCCGCGGTGCATTAAACTGCCGGGCTTCGAAAATCAATGAAGAAATGAAACTCGCCGCGGCAAAGGCAATCGCCGGAATCGTAGACGAAAACGAGCTCAACTGCGATTACATTGTTCCTTCCGTTTTCGACAAGCGCGTTGCTAAATATGTCGCGAAAATGGTTCAGAAGGCGGCCAAAAAGTCCGGGGTGGCGCGGCGATCTTCGAAAATGCAAGGCCCTGATTTCTAAGGTCAGGTAACAAACTTGTATCCGAAGCCGTGTACGGTTTGTATGAACTGGGGCCGCTTAGGGTTATTTTCAAGTTTTTGTCTGAGCCACGCGATATGAACATCGACGGTACGCGTTGTAGGAGTTGCGTCGTATCCCCAAACCGCATCCAGCAGCGCGTCGCGCGAGTGAACCTGGCCCCTGTTTTCAATCAGGTACTGCAATAGTTTGAATTCCATTGCAGAAAGCTCAACCTTCCTTTTCCCTTTCGAAACTTCCGCGTTTCGAAAGTCTATTTTTATATCGTCAAATGAGAATCCCGTCGCACCGGAGCCGTTGCCGGAAGCCGCGGAGCGCCGTATCAGCGCCTCGATTCTTGCGAGCAGCTCCATCATTTCAAATGGTTTGGCAAGATAATCGTCGGCTCCTAATTTAAGTCCCAAAACCTTGTCGATGGTCTCGTTCTTGGCGGTCAGCATGATGACCGGGACGTTGTTACCGGAAGCGCGGATGTCCCGGCATATGTCGTATCCGTTTCTTTTCGGGAGCATCACATCGAGAACGATCAAATCATAAGCCGAGTTCATCGCTAATTCGAGACCCGTTTCCCCGTCGCGAGCGACATCGACTGAAAAGCCCTCGCTCTCGAGCCTGTCGGAGAGGGTCAAAACAAGACCCGCTTCGTCCTCAACGATTAAAACCTTGTTCATAGCTTATTGTTGTTCGATCGCCGGAAGGACCAATGTAAAAGTGGTCCCTTCCTCGATCTCGCTTTCGACCGAAATGGTACCGCCGTGCGCCTCGACGATTTGGGCAACCAGACTCAGGCCAAGGCCGTTTCCGCTTATTTGTTCGTCGACAACGTCTCGTGCCCTGTAAAACGGCTCAAAGATGTGTTTTTGATCGGAGGGAGAAATCCCGATGCCGCGGTCTTTTACCGATATGTCGACCTTGCCGCCGCCGTTTCTGGCCGTAACACCAATCCAGCGCTTTCCGTTGCTGTATTTCAGCGAGTTTGCGATCAGGTTCTGAAACAGGGACCTGAGGGCTCCGCCGTCCGCATTGACCAGCGGCAGTCCGGGCGCGATATCGCGTTCGAGTTGGAAGCCGTTCTCATCGACCAACGGCTGGTACTCATCCAATACTTCGTTCAGAAGCAAGGAAATCTCAGTCGGCTTGAACTCATATTTCGTGCGGCCCGCACTCGCACCGGCGTGTTCGAGTATCTGCTCGACCATTGCGGACAACTTCCGTCCCTCACGTTTTATGAGATTTCCGTAATCTGCGAGCTTGCCTGAACTTCCGACTACCCCGTCGGAGATATTTTCACCGGCGGAATAGATCACAGCAAGAGGTGTCCGAAATTCGTGCGAAACCGAGGAAACAAAATCGAGCTGCCGGTTGGCGAAGGCTCGCGCACGCTGTGCCGAAACGACTATGAGCACCATACCGGCGGCCAGGATCCCGAGAATGCCGAAACTTATGGCGAGATTCCTGTTTCTCGTTGCCGAAATAAACCTTTCCAGCGATCCCGAGCTATGCCGGACCGTTAGCTTCCACGCTCCGTGTTGATTAACATCCTCGCCATTCGTAATTTCAATTTCCGTATTTCCGCCGGGCTCCTGAACGTCAACACTGACGATTTCGCCGTCTTCCGCCGAAACTACCTTTCTCGAACTCGACTCGTGGAATACGACGC